>NZ_JAIWNS010000201.1 GCF_020216685.1 Methanospirillum hungatei
ATACCAATACCGACCCCCGTACTGCCAATAATTTCCTGCGACGTAGCAGGTTTTATTGTGAAGAATTCTGAGTTGCACAACCCCTCATGTATCTCTCTTTATACCCGTGATCTAAACAAAGCCCAAAAATAGAGAATAAACACATTTTTCCCAAAAAAATTACGATTTACTCTCTCCGAACCGTTACCTTCTTTCCCTGTAACGAAATTCCAAGTCGTACTATCTTCTCCATCGGTACCCCTGCATTCACCAAAGCAGCCATATACTCCTTCTCCCGTATCTGTGCCAACCCATCCGCAGCTGCCCTCTCTCCATCTCCCTCCTTTTTCACATTCTTACAATCGATAATGTATCCAATCGAATACGTCCTGGTCTTTGGGATCATGAGGATATATCTCCCGGTTTGGAATAGAAAGAGAATACGGTAAAAGATATGGATCATACTCTGCAAATGCAGGGTCATCTGCCTTCAGATACCCGGAATAATAGAGTAAACTCCAGATATTCTCCGGGTTTTTCCCGATATCCCCAAAGGTGATAGTATCAGAGAGAGTATATATATGGTAATATAATCGATTATCACCTTTTATCCGACACTCGGCTGCAAATTTTAGTGATTTTGGATTTACTTATTGCAATTTCCTACTACCAAGTATCGGCTTTCTCTCTCTATATTTCTAATTAAATGAATTATTCCCACTTATTTTAAAATTGTTTTAAAATCATCCAGATTGATAGTAACTGGTTTGAAAAAATGTACACTCTCAAGTTCACGAGGAATTCGGTATTTTTGTAGGTTTGAATCTGAAGTGATGAAATAATCACATCCATTTGCAATCGCGTATCCCATATGAACTCTGTCAGTCTTCTCAACCCGATAATCAATATCAAGAGTTGACAATCGATAACAGATCTCTGCAATCACCGGATCAGGATAGTATGTGTATACTCCCCAGTCATCAAGGAGAGAGATAAATGATGAAATATAATAATCACGTTCATCATGTTCCCTCATCTGATCAATGGCTTCACCTATCACTGTAATAGAAGTAACAATTTTAAAATCGAGATTAAATGCATGTTTTATGATTGTATTGCATGCATAATCTTCAATACTATCAAAGAATACACATGTATCCAGAAAAACAGTTTTTACCATTGAATAGATTTAAGCCTCTTCATTTTATCATCGAACTCTTCTTTTGTCACGACAAATGCAACCTTACCTCTTTGTGTTGCACCTCCGTAGGGTAACATTCCCCTTTTATATGGTTTACCAATATTTACTGTGGGGTCAATCTCTTCGGACATACATACATAATTGAATTCATGTAAGATGAAAATTACTCTTACTCCAGAAGGTGTGAAATTAGTGAAAAAATGTGGTATAATTTTTATTCACCTCAAATCATTTCTGGACCGGTATATTCGTTACTGTACTCTCTTCACTTTCGGTGGTTTTCATCTCATCCCTCTCCCCTGTTTCTCAAAACCCTGACCCATGACAGAAACCGGGTATCCCCCTCGTCCCATTCCCTCATAAGCACGTGGAATCGTTTGACTGTGATTCAACGACCTGATCATCTGAACTCATGACCGCACCCTGCCGCTTTGTTTATAAATTCACTGTCTCATGATCCCGAAACCAGGGGCCGGCATGCTTAAATATCAAAACCGATTTCGCGAAAGTGAAAATCCCCTCAATACACTCTCCAATCCCCTGGATCGCTATCATACCTCACTCCGCTCGAAACCCCTTTTTCACTTTCACCCTGTTTACCTGAAATTCAAATACCCCTTCATACAACCATGATGGGAGGATTGGTTATCCTCGTAGTATAATACACCGCTGTTGCCTCACCGGGGGAGCATCCCCTCCTCCGGGTATTCTTCTGGATACCTCTCCTGCTGCACCCGGTATATCCAGGACCTGATGCAAAACAGGATGTATCAGTACGCACAAACCATCTCAGAGAACCTGGAATAACTCAGGGATTTACCAATGACAACACAAACAGCCAATTCTATCGCTCGTCAAAAAACCCTGATAAACGGGCCGATCTCAAACCCTGTATTCCCTTCGGAAAACAGAAAAAAAACCAGCACGTATGAATATGGAGAAACCCATGCGACTACGAACACGAATCAAAAGAGCATACCCCCGCTCAATCATCCAGCTTGCAGGCACGACGATCAGGGCAGGGGCAGTTCTAAGCTATAGATTTATACGGATATTATCATTTCCCCCAAGCAAAACCGGAGGCTGCCATGTCGTCTGAAACAAAAGCACGACGATGTGCCATATGGTTTGCCATCAGTGAACTCAAATCACGGGGATACCTGATTGACCGGTGTTGCGGCAAAGACCGGATCTTTGATCTCATTGCCTGGAACCGGGAGCATGTTCTGGGACTTATCATCAGAACAGCCAGAACTCCGGATATCAGGACCTGTCATAATGACGTAACCAAGACCTCTCCCCTTGTCCTTGACCGGATGGTCCCCGGAAAAACCGAACTCTGGCTCTATCACCCGGGTGGGAAGTCCAGGTATTCAATCCTCCCCGGCGGAGCGATAGCCATCAGGGAGGCCATGGTATGAAAGCCAGGTATCAGCCTGAAATCAGAAGAGCAGCCCTTGCCGCCCTCCGCCCAGAGGACACCCTCATCTCACGCCAGCGGATAGAAGATGAGATCGATCTCCACCCTGACCAGTACCCCGGACTTATTGGCCGGAGCAGAACAGGACGGCGACGGATCATCACCCTTGCCATGAATGAGATGTTCTCCTGCTGGAGCAAAAGGAGCGGAGTAAACCCCTCCTCCTTTGTCTGGGAGGTCAAAGCTGAGCATGACCCGACGACCGAACCGGAGGATGAGCAATGAGGCCCAAAGAGCAGATCAGACAGGCCCTCTCCCTCCTCTTTCAGGAAGGATCGGTCGTCGAGCTCAGGGCACTTGGTGAGAGAACCCACTATGGGTACTACACCGATCATGACAAACTGGCGAGAGATGCTGCAATCCTTGACAGTACACCAGGAATGAGTGGTATCTACGTCACCTTAAACCGGGTAAACCCCGTCCTCATCTCCCGCTGTGCCAACCGGATAAAGAAAGCAGGACAGAGAGAACCACAGACCGCAGACGGAGACATCATCCGACGATCCTGGCTTCCAATCGATATTGATCCGGTCCGTCCGGCAGGGATATCATCATCAGACGAAGAGCATACCGCAGCACTCGCAAAAGCAGCAGAAGTTAAGGAATATCTCACCTCTCTGGGCTGGCCTGATCCCATCTCTGCTGACTCAGGAAACGGGGCACACCTTCTCTACCAGATAGATCTCCCGATCACACCGGAGAATGGAACCCTCATCAAGGACTGTCTCCTTGCACTGGATCAGAAATTCTCCGATGAAAAAACAACCATCGACACATCGGTTGCAAACCCGGCACGGATATGGAAACTCTACGGAACCAGATCCAAAAAAGGAGATCATACCCCGGAACGGCCACACCGAATCGCACAGATTATCAGTATTCCTGAAAAAACCACTCTGGTCATGGTCCCGCTCCTCATGACTTTGGCCTCACAATACGAACGGCCCGACCTGTCTGCAGGACTCCCTGGGATCAATGGAATGTCCGGAATGTCCGAAAAAGCCGGAAAAACCGAATTAACCGGAATAACCGAAATAACCGGAATGCCCAAAATCCCTGAAATAACCCAGGCCGGGGCAGCAGGAGCCGGTTCCATCGACCTTGCACAGTGGCTGACCGTCCATGGTCTCTCCTATACCGAAAAGCCCTATCATGCAGGCCGGCTCTTTGTCTTTGACGAATGCCCGTTCTCAACCGCTCACAAGGACGGAGCATATGCAATTCAGTTCCCGAACGGCGCAATATTTGCCGGTTGTCACCATAATTCCTGCGGGGGGAACTCCCAGCGGTGGCAGGAACTCAAGACCAGGTTTGATGGACAGAAAAAACCAAAACGCGACTATGATCAATGGAAGAAGGATCAGATCCGCAAAACGGCACAGGCAAAAGCGGAACTGGATGGAGCAGTGCCGTATAACACATCCTCACCAGCTCCTGCAGCACTGACTACCACAGATCCAATTCTCCCCGAAAATGACGATTTGGAAGTTCGGGAGGACGTCATCAGGATACTCCATGAGGGAGATCCCATCCGGTATATCCTTGACACCTTTGCACAGGCACATGAAGGAGACGAAATCGTCGCAAAATGCCTGCTCATGTCTCTTGCATCCCGGCTCGTAGAGAACTCAAAGGGACTGCATGTCCTCGTCACCGGTGAATCAGGAAAAGGAAAGTCCCATGCATTCGAGACCATGATGGATCTTATCCCCCAGGAATACTGTGTCGGAGGCCGTCTCACTGACAAGGCACTCTTCTACCAGAAGGATCTCCGGAAAGGGTCAGTCATCTGCCTAGATGATGTCTCACTCTCCCAGTCACTGCAGGAGACGCTCAAAGGGGTCACCACATCGTTTCGAAAACCGTTCATCTACCGGACCCTTGACAAGGACCGGAATAGTCTGACAAAAGTGATACCTGAACGGTGCCTGTGGTGGATTGCAAAAAAGGAAGGAACAGGAGACGATCAGGTCTGGAACCGGATGCTCACCGTCTGGATTGATGACAGCCAGGAACAGGATGATCTGGTCCTCGCTCGGGAACTTGAGGAGGCAGCACGACCAGGAACCCCTCTCACACTAATCTCACGGGAGATGAGGATCTGCCGGGCTCTCTGGAACCATCTTGCATCGGTATCGGTCAGAATCCCCTTTGCCCGGAGTATCCGGTTCACGAACTCACAAAACCGGAGAAATTCCACCATGCTCCTCGATCTCGTCAGATCAATCGCCTTTATGTACCAGTTCCAGCGAAAGCGGGTTGATATCGGTGGCATGATAGAGATCCTGGCAGAGAAACAGGATTTTGAGATGGCACGGGAGATCTATCTTCTTTTAAACGGGGCATGCGGGGCTCAGATGACAAAGATGACCAGCACCGAACAGATGCTGGTTGATGCTATCCGTGCCTCCGGAAAAACAGAGTTCACCGTGAAAGAACTGCAAAAACTTATCCGCCGATCCCAGTCAACAGTATCACGGCTCCTGTCTGGTAATCCAAACCGGGAGGATCATGATGGCCTGCTTGAGAAATGCCCTCCGCTCTCCTTCTATGATCGCTTAGAACCCCGGGAAGATGGTGGGTATCAACGGGGACGGATCTACACTTGGGATTATGAGATGGATGAGATCTGGTCTGCCGGTGTTACGTGCTGGCTGGATGAATCTGCTGAAGGCACCCCAAATCCTGATCCAGGTGATGATCCAGATGGTGCTATGCATCTATGCACACCTATGCACGACCTATGCACGCCGGAATGCATAGATACGGCAGTTGAAAATGAGTCTGTTTCTGATAATAACGATGAAATGGTGGATTCATCAGCATCTATGCACACTCCGGAAGGTGCATACAGAGATTCACCGTATGAGAACCATTCCCTATGTGCACCTGAAAATAATGCATACATACTATCGAAGTCTCAGATCTCTTCGGATGTACCGGAAAAAGAGGATAAATCTCTGAGTACATCTATGCATCAGGGTGTGCATAACCGGTGCATAGATGTGCATAGCATGCATAGGTCTGATAAAGAGCCGGAAGAGATCGGAAAACCTGAAAAAAAGGGAGCTATTATGGACATTCATCCGGATATGTTCCACCTGGCAGAGAGATTACCCAATCAGGCGTGTGACAGTTGTGGGAGGAAAGGGGTTACGTACCGTGAGAAGGGAGGAGGGAAGAATCCACCCGGACAGAAGAGACGGATGATCTGTGAACGGTGTTATAGTGCAGCAGTCTCACGGGAGGTCATGACATACCGGGCACTCCCAGGTGTTCTCCCGCTTCACTCGATGAAACAGACCGACCGATCTCTGGGCCGGTGTCATCTCTGTCGCCTGCACCCGGTTACCTGGATAGATGATGAGACAAAGATAGGCCTGTGTGAACGGTGTTATCATCGTGAGAGGTTCAGTGCCCGGAATAATGCAGGAGGGGCCGTATAATGGGGTTTATTGTCACCTCAGTCAAAGATACTCCTCCGGTCAGGTACGAGAAGGTAGGACGGCTCATCCCTGGTGAGAATGATTGCATCCGGATGATGCTGGACGGGACCGGAGAGATCGGGGTGATTCCGATGGCAGATATTCTTCTCCTCTTTGGCGGTATTGCTCCGGATGGTCTCTCATTATCAGAGTCAGGAAACCGGGTTATCCTGACCGGGCCAAGAGGAGAGGAGTATGTGGTCCTGACAAAACAGGTGAGAGGGATGGTCCGTGACTGGCCACAGAAGAAGGCTGCATTGTTTGTGAATTTGGGGATAGAAGAATTACAATGAAATATAATAAATTTTCCATATAATTTAAAAAAATAACGAACTCTGGTGATACGGATCAGTTTGAAAATATTTCTCGGTTAGATTGACTCCTGAAAGGAAATATAGCCGTATTAATAATTAGGTTTTGATATATATGGCACTTATTAGGAAACTCGAATTAAGATAACTTATATATATTCGTTCACACTATATACCAAAAATTATGGGGAACATGAACACAAAAATTGGGTATTATTATATGCTCATGGTACTATTCACGCTCATATTTTTATTCCCTTGTATATCTGCAGACACTCCTCATACCGCACAAGAATGGATAGACATTGCATATGATCGATTTTCAGATAAAGATTATTCAGGTACCATTGATGCAGCAGATAAGGCAATTCAAATAGATCCGAGTTTAGAAAGGGCTTGGAACATAAAATCAGCTGCCTTAAGAAACCTGAAACAATTTGATGATGCATTAAAAGCTGCTGAAGAGGCGATTGCCTTAAATAATTCATATTCTGCTCCCTGGTATAATAAAGCCGAATCTTTGATGAATCTCGGACAAGAAGAAGATGCATTACTAGCTTATGAAAGAGCAACCGAGTTGAATGATAAACATGTGTCCTCATGGGTGGGAAAATCATGGGCACTCAATACGCTTGGTTATTTCGAAAAAGGACTTGAGGCAGCCGATAAAGCAATTGCTTTGGATCCGAATAATGAATTTGCATGGAATAATAAAGGTTTAGCTCTCAAATTGATGGGTAACTATGAGAAAGCCAAGGAAGCATATGAGATGGTTCTTCAATTGAATCCATTAAATACAAATGCTCTTTCACAATTACAAAATTTATCGATAACCGATCAAATAAAAGATTCACCAACGGAATCAATAAATCAGAAATATCAAGTCTATAAAGGTTCATTATTCACGGTAGAATATCCTAAATCAGCACAAATCACAGGATCCGAATCTTCAATTAAATTTAAAGGTGATAATCCACCATTTTCTATGACTGTCGGACTCGTCCAGAGGAGTGTATCATATTCCTCTTTGGATGATTTCATTGATTCATGGACACGTTCCTTTGCTCTCATTTATGACATAAGTAATATTAGTGATGTTTTTGTAGGAGAAATTCCTGCGAAACAATTCACCATAAAGAATAAAGATGGAGAAGTGGTAATGATTTCAACCATCTTCTGGGAAAATAACATCCCCAATATAATTTCTAATGGAGGGGGATCAGAGCTATTAACGGAAGAGGAACAACATTTTCTCAAGACATATAAAAATATAGGCATACCAGGAGAGGAAATAAGAGATCCATTCTTAAATAACAAAAAAATCTTTTCTGATTCAAAATACACTTTCGAGTACCCTGAAGAATGGAGTCTCTCAATAGGGAATGATAGTGAATTTACCTTCGATGTTCCAGATAGGAATGTGAAAATCAATGGTTATTATATTGAAACACCTGTTGATTTTTCTCAATATATGGAAGTTTTTAAACAAAAAATGGATAAAGGGTTTAAAGATTTTAAAATTATCAAAGACACTCCCGGGGTATCTAAAGAAGGATACCCAACCAGAATTGTTGAGTTTTCATGCATTTATAATGGAGCAATAACAAATACACGAACGTATGTCCTTTCTGCAAATAATACCTTTTATTTTCTGATAATCACCTATCGAACGAATGAGAGCAGTGATATTCGTGAATTAACCGATGAAATTTTCACCAGCTATATGATTACCAAATAAATTTTCTTTATTTTTAGTTTTCCTTATTTATACCTGCCAGGATTATGGTATGTCTTATCATTCAATCAAAACCTTTCGGAGCGACTGTTGGATATGAATAATACTGAAAAATAATAATGATATTATGGTTATTTTTCAGATCAGTGTCTTTGACTGTTCGAATTAATGTTTATTCGGTTTTGAGTATAGAATAATTTCCATTTTTTAGAAAAATTCTTACCGATTGCTTAATATAATGAAGGCATTTCGTGTTCATACCTTGGAATAACTATTTTATTTTTGTTTTTTACATGACTTTATGGTAGGCACATGATAAATCACCATACCCACTGTTACGAAGTTTTTTTCTGACAAAAATGTCATAGGATTATCTATGTCAGATATAAAAAATAATCCGTTTTATTTGCTAAGAAAAGGAGTAAAAAGCCAAGGAACCCTTAAACTTGTAATTTCAACATTTTTTTAACTAATCTCACTGATATTTCCGGTATATCATTTTACGATGGCCAATATCCACCACCAAAATTATCATTTCCTTGTTTCTTATAGCCTAAATTGCCCGGTATTCTCCTATTCGAAGTTTATACAATGGTTCTGCACCTTTTGGTCTATTCAGGGGCTCAATAAAATTGAATGGGTCTGATTTTAGTTTCTGAAGGTTTTTATAGATTTTTTGACTAATTGTTTGTTCAAATTTCTCTAATGTTCTCTCTGCATGTTTGGTAAATGCCAGGGAGAACATCATCAAAGCCCAATCTTTTTCGCCATATTTTCTTCAGTAGTAAAGATTCCCCTGTCAAATTCTTCAATCCCCTTTTCTATCTCTGCTGCCGTCTCTTCATCGATATAGTCATCGTCCTCCAGAACTTCCAGGGCTCGAGAGATAACATCTATCGGAGATTCTTCTGGCCTAATTTTCAGGTTTATGATCTTTTCCATAAGTGGAGAGGGAATTTCTATTGACTCACTCATACTATTGTATCATCCTTCATGGTTCATCAAGTTTTCATTTCCTTCCATCTTAATTCTCTACCTATTTGCCAGGTACGAGAGGGTAGGCCGGTTCATCCCCGGAGGTTAATGTAGAATCAGGATGATGTTACACGGGACCGGAGAGATCGGGGTGATACTGATGGCAGATCTCCTCCTCTTGTTTGGAGGAATGATCCAGGACTGGTCAAGGAAGAAGGTTGCGTTGTTTGTGATGAGAAAGAGGGATGAATAGTAATACCGTTCCTTATGGTGTATGGGCTCTGTCTGAATTTCTAGTGATATGGGAAATCCTTCAATGAGGATTTCATTGAGAAAGATTTAATATTATATAAAATAATATATATTATAATGGAGATCGTTACAACCTTAAATTCCTTTAGTACTGTTCAAACTCTGTACCC
>NZ_JAIWNS010000202.1 GCF_020216685.1 Methanospirillum hungatei
GTCGAGAATATGGAACTGATGAAGATATCTGACCAGTGGAAAGCCTATGACAGTTTTATCATCACATCAGATTATGATAATGCAATGAAACAAGGGAAAGATGCTCTCATCACCGAAAAACAGGTGATGGAAATTCGTCGTGCGGTCCCTGACCATCTGGTTATCCCGACATATACAAGCTCTTTCTTCCAGCCAAAGTTAAAAAAGGAATATCTGGGTGCTATGGTCATGGGAATAACACCCACGGACCTTGCACAAGTGACAGATATGGAATCAGGAACACTCCCCAGATCAGGAACAGAAGTGGTGGTTGGAGCATTAACGGCGATGCAGAAGAATATCAAACCGGGGTCCATGATCACCTTTGTAAAAAAGAATCCGGGAGGAGAGGATGAAGAGTTCCCGCTCAGGGTCGTCGGGGTCCTTGTTATGACCAACCGGTGGGATATCTTTGTTGACAATTCCATCATCCCCTATGAACCCTGGCTTCGGGAAAACTCTGACTTTAAAGGGTACGACCAGGTACTTGTCAAAATGGATGATGTTTCTGAGATGAACGAAACTATGAAGGCCGTTTCAGATGAACTCAACAGACGTGCTTCTGAAATTACCCTCAACAACTTTAATGAATTCAGAGACCGTTTCCTAAAGGAGATGGAAGAAAAAGCAGCAACAACGACGGCCATAGCAGGAATATCGTTGGTTGTGGCCGGAGTTTCTATATTTAATGTGATGGTCATGTCGGTCATGGAGCGGTACCGGGAGATAGGAGTGCTGAGGTCTATCGGGACCAGAAGGGGGAGTATCCTTTCTATGTTCATCTACGAATCCCTGCTCCTTGGCTTAATCGGATCAGGAATCGGTGGAGGATGCAGCCTTGTGCTTGGGTATCTGTATGCTGACATGATAGGGGCCATGAACTATTTTTCAGATCCGACAACCCTTATGCAGATTCCTTATGCCATGAGTTTCGGAATTGCAATCAGCCTTGTATCCGGTCTATATCCGGCCGTGAAGGCATCACGACTCAACCCGATTGAAGCATTGAGGTACGAATAGAGTATAACAGGTAAACCCCTTAACGGTTGAAAAATCTGGAGGAGAAATGTCATCAATTACAAACACCCAATCGATGAGAAGAGCGATAACGAGCAATCCTGCCGTGTGCATCATTTTACTAATTCTTTTATTCCTGCCCGCCCCAATACTGGCAGCGGATGATAAATCAGACTCAGGCTCTGGATCTGTTGATCCTTATTTACTGAATACATTCGCAGCATCTCATATTCAGGTTGCCAATATCTCTCTTGACCCGTCCATCCTTATGCCGGGAGATATTGCAACGGCAACCATTCTGATGGAGAATACGGGCAAGGACTTGCCGGTTGCGATATCAGATGCACTGGTCGTCTCAAAAGATCTGAAGATTCTGACCGGGATCTATGAGAAGGTCGGAACTATCGGACCAGGGAACCGGCTGCCCTTAACCTTTACCATGCAGGCAGGCATAACACCCGGAATATACTACCCCGTGTTCACTGCTTCATTCAGAGGGGCTCATTTTATCCGGCTGCCGTTCCCGGTCATTGTCCAGGATACACCGGTCCTCCTGACGGTATTCTCAAAACCTGATACCTGGGTGGAGGATAAACGAAACCAGGTCGTCCTCACTGTCATGAACCCCCGTGACAACCCGGTCTCAAGTGTGCAGGTAACCCCCGCAGAATCGATCCATGAGATCATGCCTGCATCAAGTTATATTGGTGTGTTAGACCCGGACATTCCCATCCAAATCCCATTCAATATCACCCCGCACGGGAATGAACCGGTGCAGTTCATCGTGCAATACAAAAACGGGATAAACCTGCATAACTCATCAGTCAGCGTGCCGATCTCAACCGGGACGAGCAAAAAACAGGCTGACCTCTTTGTTTCAAATATTGAAATAACTCCAGGAATGGAGTATGTAACCGTCAAGGGGGATGTGACAAATGCAGGTCTTGAGGCAGCGAATGCTGTGGTTGTAACGGTGCAGGATCCTGCCCGGGCAGTCTACCCGTATAAGCAATATGGCGTAGGTCTCTTAAAACCATCAGATTTTGCAAGTTTTCAGGTGACATTCAAACCCTCACCAAATGCAACTACAGAAAACCTTCTTACCTCATTTAAGGATGCAGACGGGAGGATAATCAGCACAGAGACACCACTCGATCTGACCGGCGTCACTGCTCTTTCAGATCTGGATCTGATGGATCCTGCCCTTATGGGACCTGAACCATCCGGTATTCTTCCGCCCGGAACAGAAACAATTGCCGGGATTGCGGGCGGGATTGGAATTGGTATCGGACTGATGTATCTGTACACGCGACGAAAAAACCGGTCCAGCCAGAAAACCTGCATGAACCGAAAAAACAAGGTACAAAACGCTGAATCTTCGATGACATTGGAGGACTCTGATAACGGGGGAGATGTTGATGGCGGCTCTGCATATGCCGGGGGAATGGCATTTTACAAGCAGGGAGATTATAAGAAGGCTGCAGAGGAGTTTTTCTCGGTCACTGAGGCGGATCCATCCAATGACAAGGCATGGAATGCATATGGAATCTGTCTTACCAAACTTTCAGAGTATGCAAGTGCGGAGAGATGTTATGAGAATGCCTTAAAGATTCAACCGGATAATCAGAGTTATCAGAAGAATAGGGACATAAACCGGAAAAAGATGAAATAATTAAATCTTTAACCCTCCTTTTTTTATTTCGGATTGAACGGGATGCAGAGGGCAATCCAACAGGAGTTCTTCGGGAGATGGCCGCTTCAAACCTGGTGACAAGTAAGGTCCCTCCCCTGACGATAGCCCAGATCAAAGAGATGCTTGAGAAAATACTCCCGAAAGCGGCAGCAGCAGGTATTACGACGGCAGATGATGCAGCAGTCTCACCAGAGATCATCTCCGCATTTGCCGACCTTGAAGATGAAGGGAAATTACCGGTCAGGGTATTTGGTGAGATCGTCGCCCTTCCTGAACTTGGGGTAGAAGAGATCCCCCTCATGGAAGCGGAGAGGAGCATCTTTTATCCGGGTTATCCAGCAATAGAAGAAGGATATTCCTACATTGATGATCTTCCCGGACTTCTGGATGGAGAATCACAGTATAATGTTACCATCAGCACCATCCATGATTATTCTGATGATGAAGGATTATTTAGATTTCAAACCGGAAAACTATTCCTTGACGGGGTTATTGAGGGACATACCGGGTATCTCATCGAACCCTATGCAGACGAGCCTTCAACCTACGGGACGATAAACTGGGACGTGAATAAGTTCCAGGATATGATTGAGGCTCTTGACTCCTTAGGATTTCAGATAGACATCCATGCCATCGGGGATGGAGCCGTCAGGATGTGTCTTGATGCATATCAGAACGCACAGGAGAAGAACGGAGTCAGGGATTCACGGCATAAAATCTCTCATATCCAGCTCATTGATCCAACGGATGTTCATCGGATCCATGATTTGGGGATAATTGCCGCATTGCAACCGAACTGGTTCTATTACGATGAAAACTTTGACCATGTATCCCTTCCCTATCTCGGAGAAGAACGGGCTCACCGGATGTACTCACTGAAAACAATCCTTGATAGCGGGGGGATGGTAGCATTTGGAACCGATTACCCGGTAGGAACTGATTATTTGACCTATAATCCGCTGGACGGTATCAGGACCGCAGTTACCCGGCTTCCCCTGCCCCCGGACTCACCCATAACCGAGCCATACCGTCCGGAACAACTTATTGATCTGAAAACCGCCATTGAAGCATACACCTACTGGGGAGCATATACCAACTTCATGGAGAACAGTACAGGAACCCTTGAGAAGGGAACAATCGCAGACATAGTCGTTCTGGATACGGACCTCTTCTCGCTACCATTCGAAGATATAAACAAGGCAAAAGTTGTTGCTACCTATCTTGAAGGGAAAAAGGTATTTACAGATACCGAATTTACTGCAGATACTGCATAATAATTCTCTCTTTTTTTGAAAGAGCCTATCCATCAGAGAATATCCAGTTCTCTCAGTAATTCCTGACTTGTAATAGCAGTAAGCCGGTCAGGTATATACCTCTGGTATGAGCATTCCCTAAGCACGGAAGCGGTCTCCTTATGAATTCCTTTAGTCAGATCCTCTATGATAGTCACTTTGGCACCCCGTGCAAGCCACCCTTCCATAGCAAACCGGTTACAGAAGTCAGATGCCACCCCAAACAAAGTTACCTCGATATTCGCGGGATCATGCTCCGGGGCGATAGAATGGATAAAGGAGTCCCGGGGGATTGCCTGTCCGGGATGATAAGGATCATCAACAAAGTAAAACAGGGATTCATATGCAATTTTCCGGTCAGGATTCATGATGGATATTACCAGAGAAAAAGAACTGGAACGGGAACTGACATATCATGAAAGAGAACTCATCAGATATTCAGAGGAATTGTCCCGTGATAGAGAGGAACGAAAAAAATTTGAGACGTTGCTTTGAGAGAAGAGTGAGGAACTGGATCGGTTTTTCACCTCCGCACCGGACCTATTGTGTATCACGAATACGAAAGGAGAATTTGTCAGGGTAAACCCGGAGTGGGAACGAGTGCTTGGATATTCAATTGGAGACCTTGAAGGGAAGATCTTTTAATATTTTGTCCATCCCGATGACCTGGAAAAGACACTTGCTGCGATCCGAATCCTTGCAGATCAGGAAGAAATAGCCGATTTTGAGAACCGGTACCGGAGCACGGACGGGACGTACCGGTGGATTGAATGGAGATCAAAGCCACATGACGACCTTATTTATGCCGCAGCACGGGATATTTACGGACCGAAAGCAGATTAAAGATGCAATCAGCCAGTCAAACCAGAAACTCATACTCCTTACCGGTCTTTCAATCAGGGAGACTGGAGAAGAAGGAAAAGGGGTTGGTTTGAAATTATCGTCCCGGATAGGAAATGGAGAAGAAAGTAAGCATTGAACATATGCCATCCATGACCCTGTCTTATGTTTTAGCACCTCTTTTTCTGATATCTTTAAAAAATGAGGGGGATTTTGCTAAAGCCCCAATAAATTAATTTTTAAAACTATGAATCGGTGCCGGAATCCGTCCACCCCGGTTGATAAATTTACTGCAGTCAAAGGTATTCACCTGCTGGACTGGAGCATGTCCCAGGAGTCCGCCAAACTCCACCATGTCTCCGACATCCTTGCCGATAACCGGAATGAGCCTCACTGCAGTTGTTTTCTGATTAATCATCCCAATAGCCGCTTCATCTGCAATAATCCCGGCTATGGTGGATGCAGGGGTTTTTCCAGGAATTGCTATCATATCAAGGCCGACTGAACAGACACAGGTCATTGCCTCAAGTTTCTCTAGTGTAAGGGACCCACGGATAACAGCATCAATCATCCCCTGGTCCTCACTCACCGGAATAAATGCACCACTGAGTCCACCAACAAAGGAACTTGCCATCACTCCTCCTTTCTTGACCTGGTCATTGAGCAGGGCAAGAGCAGCAGTCGTTCCCGGTGCACCAACCGATTCAAGTCCCATCTCTTCAAGGATCTCAGCAACACTGTCCCCCACCGACGGGGTTGGTGCAAGTGACAGATCAACAATACCAAAGGGTATTCCCAGACGCTCTGATGCGACCTGGGCAACGAGTTGTCCGACCCGGGTTACCTTAAATGCTGTTTTCTTGACCGTCTCACATAAGATTTCGAAATCTTTCCCCCTGACGCTCTCAAGGGCATGCTTGACAACTCCCGGACCACTGACACCCACGTGAATGACGGCATCTGCCTCAGATATTCCATGAAATGCACCGGCCATGAAGGGATTATCATCAGGAGCATTGCAGAAGACGACCAGTTTTGCACAGCCGAGGGAGTTTTGTTCCTTTGTTGCCTCTGCGGTCTCTTTGACGATCTCTCCCATGAGCCGGACAGCATCCATATTTATCCCCGTCTTTGTCGAACCAATATTCACCGAACTGCAGACCCGTTCGGTTGCCGACAGGGCCAGCGGTATTGATCTGATGAGCAGTTCATCAGTCCGGGTCATTCCTTTTGAAACGATAGCCGAATATCCGCCGATGAAGTTGACACCCATATCTGCTGCGGCTTTATCGAGGGTTTGTGCAATTGACACGAAATCGTCAGGAGTAGAGCAGGCAGGTCCGGCGATGAGTGCAATGGGGGTTACTGATATTCTCTTATTGACGATGGGTATACCGTATTCGAGTTCTATCTCTCTCCCGGTGGAGACCAGGTTTCTGGCAAGCCGGGTTATTTTTGCATATATCTTCTGGTTTAAGGCATCGAGGGAAGCGTCAACGCAGTCAAGAAGACTGATACCCAGCGTAATGGTCCGGACATCAAGCTTCTCCTGCTCGATCATATTGTTTGTCTCATTTACCTCAAGGATATTTATCATGGGATTTCCTGTTAAATTCGATGCATCTTTGTAAAAATATCTTCACGCTGGCACCGTATCTTCACTCCGATCTCATCACCGAGTACATCAAGATCAGTTACCATCTCTGAGAAGGGTTTTGATGAGCGGTCGGTATCCACGATCATCATCATGTTAAAGTACCCCTGGACGATCGTCTGAGAGATATCCTCAACGTTAATCTGGTTATTTGCCAGATAGGTACACACTTTTGCGATGATTCCAACGGTGTCCTTTCCGACTACCGTGATAATTGTTTTGCTCATAATCCAATCAGACTTATTCATTTAGTTTTCATAGGGGATTATAGTTGTAGCACCGAGAAGGGCTCAATAAGAGATGAATATTACACAACAAAGAGGGAAGAACATCTGATTTTTTAGATCTGGATGAGAACTACTTAAAAAAAGTATTATCCCCGGTAGGTATAACCGGATCATTCACTAACGATCTTCAGTTCATCAGGAAATGCCTTGATATCCCGGTAATAGGCTACAGGGATCCATACAGGCCCGTCTGATCTTTCCGCAACCTTATAGAAAGCATAAAAACTGTTTGACTGGTCCTGGGCATCATTCATCACATACTGTTCACCAATACCCATCGCACCATAGGGGTTGTTTATTATATTCCACAGTTCTTCTGAAGGGGCATCGGGCCGTGTCATTGCATAGGCATTCATTGCTATCCAGGCAGCATCATAACCGGATATCTCATTCCATCCGGCATTTCCTTTTATAGCCCGTGAAAGGTATGCAACGCCGACATGTCTCATCGGAATGAAGAGCTGGTCTGCAGCACTGTCAAAGTTGGCACAGGTCAGATTTGTCTGTATAGCCACAGATACCGCATTTTCTGACTGTAATAAATCCCTGCTTTGCGACACACCGTCACCACTGTACCATGCAACAGACGTGAGTGGCCCTTCCTTTACTGCTTCAAGCATTGAGATGATCTCATCAGTGCCAATCACTACCACCGCAGTACCCTCATACCCGGCAGTCTCTACAGCTGCGGCGGCCTCATCCAGAAGAGGGGTAAAATCAGTCTCATTTGCTCTATAACTGAAACTATCTATACTTCCGGTAAAGGTTTCAGAGAGAGCATTAGAAAAGTCCTGGCCATATATGTCATCACGATACAGAACCACCAGATGGTTTTTCCCTTGCTCCCCCATCAATCGGACCATGGCTTTTACCAGATGCGAATCATCCGGACTTAGACGATAGATGAAATCATCTGAATCAGAGAGAGATATGGCAGTGCTCCGGGTTGCAAGAAGTATAATGTTGTTTTCTCGTGCATATTCCTGAACCGCGGATAATTCCTCACTAATTCCGCCGAATATAATGAGATTTACTCCGTTCTCGTGCAGGGACCTGACCTGCTCAAATGCGACCGCTGCATCACTTTCTGAATCACGGATATCACTTGAAAAACGGATGTTCAGACCAAGTGCTTTTGAATAATAGGTATTTGCATGTTCAATAGCGAGTTTAATCGCTTGTTCTGCACCGGTACCCATCTCTCCATTGACTCCGGTAATAGGCAAAACCGCTCCTATGACGATATCACCAGATTCCTGGGTAAATTTCCCATCTGCATCGGTGATGAACATCCCTGAAGTCTTGCTGCTGATAAACATCCCGTCAAGATTCCAGTAGATCTCACCATTACTGCCCTTCGTGACGGTGAATCGGGCGTATTTGGCAGACGGGAGATCCCCATATTCATTCAACGTGGTTAGCTGATTGAATAGATTCCCACCTCTTTCAAATAATGCCCGGAGATTGGTTTTATAGGTATCAATGTCTGCATGAGGATCAAGACGATATGTTTCAGCTACAAACCATAATGCATCCCATACCGGCAGAGCATCGGGAGATGGAGCATGTCCTAGTTCACCACTCATAAGCCCGGTTGCCAGCATCAGAGGAACAAGGGTAAGGGTTTCTTCACATGCAAATGCAACTCCTTCAAGTCTCGTTTTAGCGGCGAACTCTGCAGCGTCGCTATTTTTCAGGATACCTGCCTCACGAATGATACTGTCTCCTGAAAACCACTTATACTCACTGAGCGGGCTATCAATACCGGCAGTTGAGAAGATTCCGGTTGCATGAGATTCAGTCCCGATCAGTAAAATTGCCCCGATATCTTTCGGCAAACCTACTGCAGCTTCTTCAATCTCCTGGACCAGAGCATCATGGACGGAGAGTTTAGGATCATACGGTATCGAACCTACTATCCTGAATCCATAGGCCGGATCAGAAGCTTTTTCAATTATAGCGGCATTTAATCCGGACCCATATTCATCGTCCATGTATACGGTCAGAACCTCGGTGATGTTCTTTTGCTTCATCAGAAGGGCCAGAGCTTCAGCCTGGTTCTCATCATTTGGAACCATCCGAAAGAGATTGTCATCAAGGGAGAGCGAAACTGCTGAGCTTGACGGAGCGATGAGCAGCATATCATTCTCATTGGCATAGGGAACCATTGCAGCAGCTTCTTCACTGCTTGAAGGACCAATAACCACCATAACCCCTTTTTCATGAAGTTTTTTCAGGGCATTTACGGCTTTCTCCGGATCACTGCTGCTATCTTCAATCAGAAGTTCAACCTGAAGATTATCTGATGCGAGATACTCATTCAGGATATCCACTGACAAGTTCAGAGCTACTTCACTATCTCTTCCAAGAGTAGCCCACTGGCCGTCAAACGGTAACACCGCCCCTATCTGAATCGTTTTGAGATCATCAGATTGTACATCCTGCTCAATTCCCATCACAGGAAGGGATAATACCAGGAGAACCAGAAGAATCAGTACACCTTTCATAGGTAATCCAATTATGACGGTCCAATATTTAACATATGTGGTATCATAAGGAAAATCATGAGACACAGCATACATGTGATGAGATTTGGCCCATAATCATGCCAGCAGAAGATACCAATTATCAGTACAATCTCCTGTCAGATAACATCGAAGAAGCCTCATTTACATCCCGGAACGGTGAACCATACTGGATAGTACGCCACCCGCTCAAAAAACTCTACATTCGTCTGAACGAAACCGATT
>NZ_JAIWNS010000203.1 GCF_020216685.1 Methanospirillum hungatei
TGGACATCTTCTGCCAGTCTGTGCATTTGCGCTTCTATCTCCTCAGCCTGTTCAATAAGGCCTGACGTTTCAATCTGCAGATCATACAGAATATTCAGTACATCCACCGTTTTTGCAGCAGCCCTGGGATCAGGTGCATTAATCGTCTCTCCCAAAAGGCCAATCCCCGGAATTCCCCGTATCTTACACTCAGTGAGTATACTGCTGGCAATGCCTGAAATACTACCAATAGGGAGCCTGATTGCAGAGTCACCAAGTCTGTCCAGAAGTGGTTTTTCTGTTGCAACTGAGAAAACCCGCTTTTCCGGCTCATTAGTAATAATTCCAGCCAGCGTTACGACCTCTGAAACATGATAAGGAGCGAGCCAGTCAAGAATGGCATTTGAGACTTCGTAACATATCTGCGGATGGATCGGAATGTCTGCAAGAATTGCAACAAACTTACCCTTTTCATAAATTCTCACCGGAACAGCAATGACACCCTCTGACATCATCGCCATTGGCGGGAAATATTTACTGGTCATTGTCCCGATGGAATCAAACCCGAGTTTTTCAACCAAATAAGAGAGCGCGATACTTCCAACAAGACCACTTCCCGGAAATCCGATTAAAATAGCGGACCCTTCGGAAGTGAGGGGCCGGGCCTGAACGAGAACGTCAGGTATCTGGCTGGGGGTCATATATCAAAATAGGAGAAAGAAGAAGATAGGTCTGTCGCACCAGGATGAGGGACATATCAAACGGTACTTATTCCTGCAGAACGAACCTTCCTTACTACTGATGATAAAACCGGAATACCGGAGGTATCAAAAACCGGTAAAAACACCGATAATAATCTGTCTGCTTGTCATAATGGTCCTTTGTCTGTCCGGTTGTGTCCGGCCTGATGCCGGATTTACCGTTCGTTTGGAATCATTCAGGCAGCCACCTGATGTATATGCAAATGAAAGCACATCAGAAGTAATTCTGTCAGTTGGAGATACCATGATGGTTTCATACCCCTGGACACCGGAGGATGGCAGGTATTGGCGGGTCTCCGTAACTGAGGGATTATTTGTCACCGGCGACCGGTACACTCCCTTCCCACCCGGTATTCCAGTTGAAGTCTCCGGAACCAGGGAATGGATGGTGCGTGCAACCTCCCCCGGTATTCAGACTTTTATCGGATATCTGCGACCGAGAAATACCTCCTGGAATCAGGAAACTATCCAGTATAAAATTACCGTAACGGTTCAGTAAGAAAAATGTGACCCTATGAAACGAATGAGAATTGGAGTAGCTGGAAAACTATTGCTGATAATGGTACTGCTCACCAGTCTCATCTTCATCATTATCGGTGGTATCTCATGGATTGTGATGGGGAATCTGGGAACCTATGCAACACAGTCCAGTCTTGATCTTGGGGAACGGGCCATAGGTGAAAGCACAACCGCTCTGGAAGAGGACGCAGAGATCTATCTTCTTCGCCTTGCAAAAGACCAGGCAGAGATCACCGACATGGTCTTTGAACGGATCATCTCCGAGATGAATGTCCTCAATGACTATGGAAAAGTGATGATCAAAGAAAATAATGTGACTCCTGTCACGTGGTATACCCGTGATATAAAGCCCGCAAAACCGGGTGAGACAGGTACCATTCATCTCTCTCCCGGAGTAACAGCAGAACATGTTCTTGATGATATCATGGCACTGAGTTCATTCCAGCCTGTTTTCAATACCCTTTTCCATGCAGATAACCGGCTCACTGCTCTTTACGTAACCTCTTCTTCAGGGGTCACCTTCATCTTTCCCTGGACTCCACGAGTTGATCCCACCTTTGAACCACGATCCAGAAGCTGGTTTTTGGATGCGGTGAATAGTTCACAATTTGTATGGTCTGATCCATATGTTGATGTCTTGGGAAATGGTCTTACCATCACCTGTTCAAAGGCAGTTCAAAGTCCTGATAAGACCCGGACATGGGTCATTGGTTCTGATATTACTATTGAAACGATAAACTACCGGATTATCACCACCCAGCTTGGTGAAGACGGATATGCATTTCTGATAAATCAGCGGGGAGATATTCTCTCCAGACCAGGTCTCTGTGCTGGAGAGACCAGATGGGATGAGTCATACGAGACAGAGAATCTCCTCCAGAGTACAAATGAAGATCTCAGAACGGTTGCAGAAGAGATGACTATGGGTCTTTCCGGTGTCAGTCGGTGCAGGTTTGCAGAAGGTGACAAGTATATCGCCTATGCACCGGTAAAAAGTGTCGGATGGAGCATTGGCCTTGTCGTACCGGTAGAGCAGGTAATCGGACCTGCTGATATCACCGGTTCAGTCATCCGCCTGGCAAGTGAAGAAACCCATTCGCACATCACCGAACAGATGTCCTTCCTGCAAAAAATCCTTATTGCAAGTTTCTTTCTCTTGTTCGTCGGAGTGACGGGTATTGCCATATTCTTCTCAAAAATTATTACCGGTCCTGTTATGATACTGAGTGAAGGGGCCAGACGGATTGGGAATGGGGATCTGCAGACTCCGGTTGAGATACATACGGGGGATGAGTTTGAGGAGCTTGCGGACGCCTTTAACCGGATGACAAATGACCTTCGCAATTACATCATAGAACTCCGGAGAACCACTGCAGAGAAGGAGCGATTTACACGGGAACTCGAGATCGCCCAGGGGATTCAGCAGAGTTTCCTTCCAGACAACGTTCCTGATATTCCCGGCATGGAACTTGCGGTATTTTCAAGTCCGGCTCTTGAAGTGGGAGGAGATTTTTATGACTTTATCCCGGTGGGTGATGATCAGTGGGGGCTGGTGATCGCCGATGTGAGTGGGAAAGGTGTTCCAGCAGCACTGTTCATGGCACTCTCCCGAACCCTTATCCGGGTAAGTGCTACCTGGAAAAGCTCTCCTGCAAGTGCAATCTCTGAAGCAAATACACTTATCTGTCGTGACTCCAAGGCCAGTATGTTTGTAACGCTCTTTTACCTGGTTATTGACTCTATGAAACGGCAGATCACCTATGTCAATGCCGGGCATAATCCTCCCCTGATGCTGACCGGAGGGGACCAGAGTGATATTACCCTTTTAAAGGCTGAAGGGATCGCCCTTGGAATCATCGATGATATTGACCTTGCTTCGGTAACCGTGGATCTGAAGAAGGGGGATATGGTTGCGCTCTATACAGATGGTATTACCGAAGCGATGAACAAGGATGGGGAGGAGTATGGAATAGAGCGGTTTACCGAGGTTTTAATGCAGAACCGTGATCTTGATCTTTCAGCACTCATTACTGCAATAAAAACATCCATTAAAGAGTTTACGAAAGATGCTCCACAGTCAGATGACATCACTCTTATCCTCTTCAGGGCTTCCTGATCCTTTATGTTTCCATCGGAAATTGCAGGATGATCTCTTCATCACCTGGCCGTGGCAATTTCACAATCTTCCCCCCAGCATACCTGACGGTTCGGAGAAGGGCACGTGAAAGAGGAAGCTCAGGTTTCCAGTCTTCCCCGACTGGCGTGATCGCAATATAGACAAAATCATTTTTCGGAAAAATCTCAACATTGATACTATCTGCACCATACAGCCGGTAATAATCAACCAATGCACTAAAGATATCTGATAACCGGTCGACATCGGCGTATATGAGTTGAACAGAATCCGGCGTTTTGATAGAAAACCTGATCTCTTTGCAGTTTTGGTACTCTGCAAGTCGGCTCAGCAAAATATTTCGAAAACAGGTGACATCATCGATAGATTGCAACAGGTCATCATCACTGAATGTACAGGAGTTCTGTCTCAATATAAGATCATTCAGGACCTGAGCCGGATCACATGGTATGAGTGTTGTGGTCGGGATCACTCCCTGCATGGCGGATAAAAGATCTGAGAATAGTCTGGTTGTCCGACGAACCAGGGAGGGATCGATATGGTGCTCAAGAGTACGTCCTGAAAGATATGATCTGATCTTTTGAAGTGTCTGCAAAGCTTTTAGGATAACCTGAAGCTCGGGGAGTTTTTTCTCTTGAAAATCTTTGTAATAGGTTGTAAATCCATCAAGGGTTTTTTCAATATCATCGACCGGTATGAGACGTTCCAGGTCCTCTGCGGTTTCAAACTCTTCAAGTTCTTCGAGATGGTACCGAAGGAGCATCATTCTTCCGGCAACAATAGGAAAGAGTCGGTATGCCTCATCCATAAGGTCCATAGCATGTCTCATGGAAAGATTCACCCGGCCTTTGTCAAAAAGGGCAACATCTGGTAAGTTCTCATGAGATTGCTTAAGATTACGAAGGATTTCTCGAAACTCATGAGTGCTGAATGCATTACCATGTCCCGGACAGATCACTGAGATTTCATAATTCTCAAGTATCCATTCCATTCTTTGGAGCGTTTTAGAAAATTCAATGGTGTCCCACCCCAGAATCCCTGCAACTCCGGGATTGAGTGCAAAGGGGATATCCCCGACATGCAAAAGATTTCCAATACGGATGGCCATACTGTCATGTGAGTGCCCCGGTACTGCCCAGAAAAACAGGGATTGTCCGTCAGGAAAACGGAGTTCTTCAGAAAGGAGAAGGATTTCGCCCGAAATACGAATGCTATTGGAAATGAGATGAAATCCAGGTAAAATTTCTGAAATTTCAAGTTCATGGTTTTTATTGTGGAAAAGCGGGAGTTCTATCTGATGAGGTGGAATTGGTAAGTCGACCAGATCGGCCTGAGTATATCGCGGGTCTCCTGTTATGAGAAGATCTGCCCCTGATGTATGACAGACAAAAACCGGCTTTCCAAATTTTGCAAACCGCCTGCCTACCAGTCCCTCGTAGATGTGATCATAGTGCGCATGTCCGAAAATGATAAGGAGTGGTTTTTCTCGGTCATATGTACATGGTACAAGGGCCTCACACGCAGTGTCCATGACTTCCTGCGATGCACCGGTATCAAAAAATACAATATAATCCCCGATTGTGAATAGATACACATTCGAGCTGGTTACATCAGGTTTTCGAATACAGGGAAAGATTCTGGCATGAGCCGTACCAGGAACATCCTGCCATCTCTCATTCTCCAGAATGGCCTGTCTCGTTTTCACACATTGATCTCACTTTCACAAATCATAAATTCCTAGCAGAGAACTGATTATACTAGGACTTGTGTCATTATATATGGAGAAGATGGGATAATGGAAGATCATCTTTCAATACAGGAACGTGAAATCTCCGGAATTACAATTCTGGATATATCCGGAAGAATTGATGCTGCAACTTCATCACACATTGAAGCAGAGCTGGGAAAGAAGATAGATAGCGGGGTTACAACTCTTATCCTTAACATGAAAGATTTAAGTTATATCAGCAGTTCCGGGCTTCGGGTAATACTCGCAGCATTAAAGCGGGTCAAGGCCGGAGGAGGGACCATCGCACTCGCTGCTCTCCAGCCAGGTCCCGGAGAAGTTTTTAAAATGACAGGATTTGACCGGCTCTTTCCGATCAGTCCATCGGTTGAACAGGCAGTTCTAAAACTCAAACCGTAACTTCATGTTTCGTTCGAATATGAATGGCAGTATATCAGATTGACCTCGAAGATACGATCACTGCAGTATCACAACTTGCACAATTCCTCTCCGACATTATTGAAAAGGAGAGCATTTCAATTGAAGTTGAGAATGCAATACAACTTTCTGCTGAAGAAGCAGTTGTGAACATCATCACGCACGGGTATAACGGGAAACCAGGAATTATCGAAGTCACATGTGAAATTGCAGATGGTCTTGTTACCCTCACGATCTGCGATAAAGCACCGTATTTTAATCCGTTAACGATTCCACCTGCAGATGTTGAAGCAGGAATTGACGAGCGGCGGATTGGTGGTCTTGGGGTTCACCTGATCCGCTCACTCATGGATGAAGTCAGATACAAGCAGACTGATTCAGGCAATTGTCTTATCATGCAAAAGGCATTATGATCCTCTCGCTCCTGACAGCAGAAACCATCTCAAGCATGATGGCAGAGTAGTCTTGGTACATATGACCCAATCCTATGTTCATGGATATTCTGAACGGGAAGCTGAACGATTATTTGATCAGGCTGACACGCTCACTGATCTGATTCATCATGACTCGATTTTTCCTCCTGGCAGCAGAATTCTTGAAGCCGGATGCGGGACCGGGGCACAGACCTGTATTCTTGCGGGTAAAAACCCTCGTTGTGAGTTTGTTTCAGTTGATATTTCCCACGAATCACTTGCAATTGCAGAAAAACGGGTGAGTGCTGCAGGTCTTTCGAACGTTACCCTGTATCATGCAGACATTCTGGGAGATGACCTTCCATTTGGGATCTTCGACCACGTGGTTTTTTGCTTTGTTCTTGAACATCTCCGAAAACCTGAAGATGCAATCCGCCGTGTCATGAATCTGGTAAAACCAGGTGGTACGGTTACTGCTATAGAAGGGGATCATGGGTCTGTTTGTTTTCATCCGGAGAGTGAAAAGGCCCTCATGGCTATCCGGTGTCAGGTTCTTCTTCAGGAACGGGCAGGGGGTGATGCCTGTATTGGAAGAAAACTCTATCCGCTCCTGGTTTCATCAGGGCTCACCGATGTCATGGTATCTCCACGGCTGGTCTATGCTGATGGGGGGAGACCTGAATTGGTTACGGGATTTACTGAGAAGACCTTCATAGCCATGATCCAGGGGATCAGAGATCCGGCTATTGCGGCAGGTCTGATGTCAGCAAAGGACTTTGATGAAGGGATCTCGGATCTGGTACGTTCTGCCCAAAAAGACGGGACCTTTAGTTATACATTCTATAAAGGACAGGGAATTGTTCCCTGACAACCGATTATTTTTGAAAAAAGGGTGGCGCGCAGCAATACTCTCCACAAATGCTTTAAGTAAAACTGTTTTCCGGAAATTAATGATCCAAAATCACTGGATAAACGAAAACCATACCATTAACTTATTACCTTATTGAGTTGACTTAAAGAGACATGGATCGGATTGTAACGTTCCTTCTCTTACTGGTTTCAGCACTCCTGCTGGTACCGGGGTGTATTGCAGAAGAACAGGTAACACCTGAAGCAACTGAAGTTGTTCCAGAAGTCCCGGTTGTGGAAGCAACCGAAGAAGTCGTTGAAGAAGTTGCAGGCGAAGTTCCGGTTGAGGAAGTAGCTGAAGAAACCGAAGTTACTGAAGAGGAGCTTCCCGTATACAATGTCACCGCTGACATAAACAGCACTGAAATCAACATGACTGTTGGTCAGATTGCAATGATTGAACTTCCGGTAACTACTGACTTTGAGTGGAATGTAACTGCATCAGAAGGCCTTACCATTATCAAGGATATCCACATTGATGCAGTTGACGAAACCGTCGGCGCTTTCCACCAGTGGTTTGTTGAAGCTGTTGCAGCCGGAGAACAGTCTTTCTCTGGTGTTGAAAAGAAGGCAGATTCAGAAGAGACTGGCAGCGAATACACTCTTAACATCCTCGTAGAGTAAATTTCATCAACTGTCGGATAACTCCGACACTTCTTTTTGTTCCAATAAGGTTTTATTTTATTGTTCTGCAATTCGTGCATACGATCACCTTATTGGGTTGGTATGATAACATGATTGATCATGGATCGGATTGTAACGTTACTTCTCGTACTGGGTTTTGCACTCCTGCTGGTACCGGGGTGTATTGCTGAAGAACAGGGGGCACCTCTTGCACCTGATGTTGCTGCAGAGGTCCCGGTTGCAGAAGAAGCAACTGAAGAAGTTGTCGAAGAAACGACCGAAGAGACTACTGAAGAAGTCTTCGCATACAATGTCTCTGCTGACGTGAATACGACTGAATTGAATATGACCCTGAACCAGGTGGCATTGATTCAGCTTTCTGAAAATCCGACTACCGGCTTTTCATGGAATGTGACTCTTTCAGATGGTCTTACCCTCCTCAGTGACAGATATGTTCAGGACCCCACACCCGAGGGGATGGTTGGTGTTGGTGGTGTCCATGAGTGGTACGTTGAAGCTGTTGCTGCAGGAAACCAGACTTTCGATGGTATCTACAAACAGCCATGGGAAGAGATGGTGGGAAATGAAACGACCTATTCCCTGGCGATTCTGGTAGAGTAACGATAGTTGAAAATTAGATTATTTCAAACTTTTTTGTGAATTGACTATCTGGCAGGGGTTTGCAATTCGAACACAATGAATTGTGTATGAAGCCTAAAAAAAAGATTCAGGATTCTGATATGACCGGAGTTCCCTTTTCTATCGCTCTGATATGCAGTTCAACCAGTTCCTGCATTTTTGGAACATGAAACTGATCTGCAATATCCTGAATCGCCTCCAGCAGATGCACTGATTCTTCAAGATAACTCAGAATGTCAGCGGCATAGATCTCAATCCCAAACTCGTCCCGAAGGTACTGACTGATCTGAATGTGATCAAGTCCTGATTCCCTAAGCTCAATTATTTCCTTGACAAATTTTCGTTCAGGACAACCACAAAACGGGTTTTCCTGGCATTTGCAGGAGAGAAAACTCTTGATGAACGTCACAATCTGTTCTCGTGTTGATCGATCAAATGAGTCATATGGTACAGAGAGAAGAGCCTCAAGGGTTGCACCATGAAAGGCTCCTTCTGGGAGTCGATACCCGATTAATTTTCCGATCTGACGGCTATAGCGAAGTCGTGCACGGGATGCTATCATATGTGCTCCAAAGTAATGAAAGAGAATCAGGATCGTATGCAATGATCCTGTTAAATCGTGTAAAAGTGTTTGTTGTTTATGGATATATCATCTGTCACAGGTCCATAATTTCAGAATTTTCTGTGCATAATCATCTGAAATGAAAAAATTAATAATTATTTCTGAAGTCAGAGTCTCCGGATAAGAGAGTAATTCCCGGAAACGTTTTTCAAATCTGTCTCCCAGTATAATATTTTCCTTGGTGTTTTCTCTCAAATATTCTTCTCTACAGTGTTTTTCAGAGAAGAACTGATCCTTTTCAGCCATTTTTAGGGTAAAAACCTCGTCTTCATTGTCTGTTGAGGATGCCCAGGTAAGAGATAGCATACCCGGGATCCACGACCGTAATGAAACTGCAGATAATTTTGACTCCTGTTTCGGTGTACTTAAAATTTTGTCCCAAATCTGATCCCAGTCGCTATATCTTATATATCCCAACCTGGTCGCGAAAAGAAAAATATAGTCTTGAAAATTCGTAGCATCATAACAGAATGTTCGGGATGATTTTTTCTCATATGTGATCCATCGTAAGATGAGGTCATCTAATGCTATATCAGGGTTATATCGTGCAGTAATGAAACACAGAGCAAGAAAATCAGTGACAGGTATGCCAAATGCCCTAATAATTATTTTTCCCGATACAAATCTTATAGAGCTTTCAGTACATTCATACCGATTTTGATCAGGGAATACCTGCTTACCCTTCGATAAAAATAAATCTGGTTACATCTCCCATCGTTCGATATTTCTTGTCTCCGGGTCAAATACAATTCCGACCTCGAATATCGGTCTTGAATCTGATCGATACTTCTCT
>NZ_JAIWNS010000204.1 GCF_020216685.1 Methanospirillum hungatei
CATCATCTACGTTATCTCCTTTATCCTGGGGATGCTCATCAATCTGGTAATAGAAGCTCCGTATATTGGTATAATCATTGCATTATTCCTCTGGCCTTTAGTCACCATTTTAGAATCCCGGTACTTTACCCTGTTGTATGAAGAATCAGGGGAATAATCCCCTCATTACTTCTTATAGCATGAGCAGGATATATCCATAAGAGCATGGAGTCTGCCATGGGTGAGAGTTCAGAAAAAGCAAGTAAAACGAATTCTACAAACTCATTTTTTACCAGGCCGGCATTTCTGTCACTAACGATTGGGGTTCCCTTCTGCTTGTTTAAAATTCTCTTTGGAATTCAGTTTATTCGAGCTGCAGAGATTCATAGTCAGCCATATTTTATCTATGCCGGATGGGTTCTCATGATCTGGGCCGGGGCTGATCTGCTCATGAATCTTACAAGAGCCGGATTTGATATTATTGACAGTGCGGGAAAAATTGAATTCTGTACTCTGGCTCAGATAGGAAGGTATCTTAATGCTTCAACGCTTTTCCTCGCCATAGACACCCTGATCACCTTTTCAATCATATGCCTTGCCTTATGGTCCGGGTGGATAGTCTATCTGAATAAGACTGAGGCCATGTTATGGTACAGTGCAACCACACTGAATCTGATAAGCCTCTCACTTGTGAGTTTATGGACCGAGATTAAACGGAAACTGGAATAATTCCGGGTTATGCTTTAAAAATAGCAAAAACCGTTTTAGTATCATGAATTGTATAAATCTCAGAAAGTTCTTCCTGCCAGATATCGATACGTCTAAAGCGATCATAAATCCAATTTAGGTTATCAAGGTAGCGATCTTTCCGCACCTGATCCATACTATCATGTTTGTTATCACAGGTAATGAGAGTATCAGAAAAATAGAGTTATTCTTTATGAGGATGATGAAAGACTTTATCCTCAATAGTATGGACATCCCTGATAAGTTCATCCAGAACAGATAACACAGCCGGCATTATCGCAACCGCTCCGATAAGTGAGAATAAAACGGCAATAACGGTGGTCAGACCAAAATTACTGATCATATTAAAGTTCGAGAGCATGAGTGCTGAAAACCCAAAGAATGTTGCAAACCCGGATACCATAATCGCTGACCCTATCTTTCGAACACTTTCACGGATTGCATCAATTGTGCTTGCTGCTGTCTCCCGTTCTTCAAGATATCGTTCCATGATAAGAATTGTGTATTCTGCTGCAACCCCTATGGTCATAGATCCAAGACAGGCAGTCATTGGTGTATAATCGATATTCAGAATGAGCATGGCGACAGCATTCCAGCCGACAATACAGACGATGGGAACGATTGGAGTTACGGCATGAATCTTCCGATAGATAAGTGCAAGGAACGCCACTATCAGAATGAAGCCCAGTAATGTCATCTCCTCCTTACTTTCCGAAATGTCTGATATCAAAGTCGTAAAGAGATCAAAACTTCCGGTAATAGAGGCACTAATTCCCGGTGGCGGAGTGAGAAGCACCAGATCATTCGTCATCTGTGTTTTGAGTTCATCCTGTTGTGGCATCTCAAGACGCTTGGTAGAAAACTCTATTACCGTCTCTGTCCTGCCATTCACAAACTCGTTTCTGACTCCTTCCGGTATTTTGGATATTACTTCATCAATCTCAAACTGGGTTTGAGGGACGGTCCCATTGTTATAAATTTTGATATAATCCACAATACTTGTGGACCCGGTGATCTCCATATACAAACTGACTTCATTCTTTTGGAAGGTCTCTATCCATGTGAGCACATCAGGAGAGAGGACATTATTACCGGTAACAAGGATGGGAACCGGTGTAGTAGACCCGATTGTTCTGCTCACTTTATCAAGAGATATCTTTGCCGGCATATCAGAGGGGACAAAGGTCCGTTCACTGGTAGAGATGGGAATTGAAGGATCAACCTGAAGTCCGATAAATGCAAAGAGGACGGCAACCATAAGAATTGGAAGAGGGTTTTTCGCAATGGTGACTGCAGTCTTTGAAAGGACCAGATCTGCCTTTGTCGGTTTCTCCTCTCCATGAATTCCTTTTGGTTTATATTTGATTAATACTGCGATGAGGGGAATACCGATGAGCGATGTCATGTAACAGACGGCAACCCCGATGATTGCGACAAGACCAAATGACCGGATCATGGGAACCGGAGAGATGAACATTGCAATAAATCCCATCGTGGTTGCAATCATCGCAAAAAGAACTGCCGGGCCGGTTCTGGTGATGGTAATTCTGACCGCATTAGTTAACGATCCTTTTCGTGCCTCCTCTTCCAACCTGGCATGAAATTGAATTGCATAATCAATACCAAGCCCAATAAGGACCGGGAATGCGGCAATGACTGCAGTGTTAAGATATACACCGCATAGTCCCATAATACCAAAGGTCAGGATTAATCCGATTGCAACAATTAAAACCGGAATGAACCGGTGACTGACGTATGCAAACAAAAGTCCGAGAACAATAACCATCAGGACCATGGCACCCATAATCAGGGTTCCCATGGATTTACTCAGTTCCTGACCCATCTCCTGCTGGAATACCGGATTTCCGGTTAATGTTACCGTAACACCGGGTGGAGGATGAGAACTGTTCAGGAACGACCTGACATTATTCATCACACTCTTCTGTTTCTGATCGGTCATTCCCACATCCAGTTTGACCATCATCATAGTCAGCAGATTGGAAGGAATGTATCGGGATAAAACTTCAGAGGGAATACTCTCTTTAATATTTTTAATTTCTCCTGAAGAACTGGGTATATCTCCGTTATTTGCCTGTTTCACAAGGTCTGCTATACTTGAAACCGAGTTAATATATTGTAAATTCTTCAGGCCCGGCGTAATTTTATCCAGGTATGCGATAACATCAGGGCTTAAGGGATCATTACTCTCAATAAGAATGACAAGGGTATCCTGGCTGAATGTATCCTCATAATGAGAGAATGCAATACCTTTCGGGGTGTTCTTGTCAAGGTATGTTTCATTTCCGGTTTGCATCTTGAGCATCGACATTCCCACAATCGAAGCGATAAAAATGAGACAAAGTGCTCCAAGAACCAGTTTTGGCCGGTTCACTATGAGGGATGAGATGCTTTCAAAAATGGAACGCATGGTGGATCTCCACAAGGTTCCTTAAACAGACGCAGGTTTTCTGCGAGTGGTGTGGTACCGGTATGCGGCACCAATGATTAGAATCAAAATTACGGCGATGATGATTGGATTGGAGAGTAATGCTGAGAGGCCATCTGGTTTGCCCGCAGTTATCTGAACTTTGATGGTATCTGATATCTGGCTGTTATCAAGAGCATCACGGTATCTGATCTCTGAGTCAAGACCGTATGTTTTTTCGATTGCCTCAGCATTGGTGGTCATTTTAAACCTTGCTATTGCAGATTCACCTGGTTTTATGTCTCCCAGGTATGCAAGATCATCATCACTTGAGAAGGGATCAACTGCACTGATACGGGCTTCAGAGCTGTACGCCGTAGCATCACCATCATTCCGGTATTCCACCTCGATCACCTGTTTGCTGCCTATTGTTACCTTTGGCGGATCATTTACCATGGTGAATTTTATCTTCCCACCGACCGGGATACCGATCTGCTCAGCGGGGGTCTCAAGGTTCTCTCCATCAGCATTCTGATAGGTTACCAGCACCTCAAGCGGATATTCCTGCGGTTCTGCATCGCGGGTGACTGAAACTTTGAATTTTGCATCGAACTCGTCACCAGGTTTAAAATCGCCTATGTATACTGTACTGTCAACCGGAACAACCGGAGAGTTTCCAAATCTGGATAATTTCGCAATTGCCTTACGACCGGTGTCTGCCCCACTGTTCCGCAGGGTAATGGTAACAAATCCCTCCCCGCCTGCATTGATATCTTCAGGAGTGACTTTAATGACATCCAGGTTTATTGCAGATTTTACAATAAATGGAACATTCAGTTCGATCTTCTTGGTATTATATCGGTTCACAACACTGTCGGTTCCAACCTGCTCAGCTGCAGCAAGATAGGTATATTCAATTCTGACCGGGAGGCTGTATGTTCCTGCCTGACCATCATCTTTAACTCGTATCTGGAATTTCACCGGTTTAGATTCAGAGCCTTCAATATCTCCGACCATCTGGGTATCTGACTTGATAAGTATTGGTGCCCCGTCAGGGAGAAGGGTAACTCTTACCATTTTGGCAGTAGATGGGACATCATCCCGATCAACAATCCCTGACTGAACCATTTTTATGTAGTTCAGACCGCTGTTTTCAATCAGAATCGGGAGTTCTATCGTCGATCCCGGGGTAAACTCATTTATTCCGGAGATGGCCGCAGATAAATTCGGCTCACCTGAGAGATATTTTGTTCCGGCAGATACCGGAGAAATACAGAATACTGCCAGACATAATCCAATAAGGATAATACATGGCACCCTGAAAGAATCCAGGGTTTTTTTTGGGATACATTCTGAAAACACTGGTTTTGTCATGTATAGTACACCTGAGTTGGTTTCACTTGTGTATATGTTCGTGGTATAGAACAGTATATAATAGTATTGTTTATGTGTTACAAATACGTGTTCCACATCTGTGTTAGCAACATGAGTAACTTATTTCAGTAACGAATGCAAATCACTAGGTATGCATCGGTTGGCTGATGAACTGGCCCACATCAAGGATCTACTCCGTAATCATCCGCAAGGGATGAGCGTTACTGAGATAGCATCTGCTCTTGGGCGGAACAAGCACTCAACCGGGCGTTACCTGGATATCCTCCATGCTGCAGGACATGTAGACCTGAGGACTTTTGGAATGGCGAAAGTGTTCACCCTTTCATCACGAGTCCCCCTCTCAGCCCTTCTCTCCTACACTACTGATCTTGTACTTGTTCTGGACCGTAACCTGAGGATTATCCAGGGAAATGATCCCTTTTTTGAACTGCTTGAAATCCAGGGAAGTTCTGCTCTTCAGAAAAAGATTGACCAGGTACTTCCTCGAAATCCTGAAAATTCAAAATTCTTAAAAAATCTGTCTGATTTTCTCACATCAAGGCAGGAAACATTTGAAATCGTTCGAGAGGGCCATGAGCGAAGATTTTTTCGGGGGAAAATTATCCCGACCGTATTTGAGGATGGCAGCTCTGCTGATACCATAATTCTTGAAGATGTGACATTGGAAAAGGAAGCGCTTACAACCCTTCAAGAGAGTGAGGAATTCTTCCGCAGTGTTTCAGATCACCTCTCTGATGGTCTTATTGTATCTGAAATAAAATACGGAAAGAAGAAGGTAATCTTTCACAATCAGCGCCTATGTGAGATTACGGGATATTCAGCAGATGAAATTCATAAGATGCGACCAGAAAATCTGGCGATACCAGAAGAAAAAGAACGATTTGAAAAGGCACTCAGGGAAGCCGAGCACAATAAAGGATCCATGAAAGAACTACGGTTCTGGGCAAAAAGAAAAGACGGAGAGTCAATTTATCTTTCAATCCGTGTCAAACTTGTTCCTTTTGGTGATGCAATCCGTGGGTATATTCTTATCACTGATATGACACAGTGGAAAGAGCAAGAAGAAGCCCAATTACTCCAGGCCAATCTGATACAGCGACTTATGACGAATTTTCCGCATCCTATCTTTATCATCAGGGAGGATGGAGTATTTTTTATTGCAAATGCAGCATTTTGTGAGCTGATAAAAGCAGAACCTGATTCTGTAATCGGGAAACAGGTAAATCAGGTAATGTCCGATGAGATTGCACAGGAATTTCTGAAAGGAAATGAAGATCTGGTAAATCAAGGTGCTGTTTCTCATATACATATGGTAACCCGGTTTTTCAGACCTGATGGAACGATTGGAGATGTGATTATTGAAAAGTCTCCGGTATCCGCAGGTGATAACACACTGAATTACATCTTCGGTGTTGTAATTACAGAAGATATGTGCCCCCTTAAAAAATAGTCATTACAGATCTCTCTACACAATTCCATTCATGGAAATACATTTTTCTCGTTTGGTTCTGCGCTCTTGATATTGCCCTGTATAATTATCTCAATAATTATCGAAAAGGATATTTTTCATTCCTTTAATTAATAAATTTTATATATGGTGGAAATTACTTTCTTTCTATCACGTGATCCTGAAAACACCGGGATCTGGTGTGTATGGTGAATATTGTATGCAGGCAGTTGATACCGCATTTGTATTGATTTGTACAGCCCTTGTCATTTTGATGACATTTGGCGTTGGATTTTTTTATGCAGGCCTCGTCCATCGGAAAAACATTATCTCAATGATTACTCTCTCATTTCTATCATTTGCTTTGATCTCTTTGCAATGGATATTTTTTGGATATACTCTGTCATTTGGAACAGATATCATGGGGATAATCGGATCAACAGAAAAAATTGCCCTGATGAACGTCTCGTTAGACGGGGATAAGCTTCCGGAAATGGTATTCATGGTATTCCAGATGGCTTTTGCAGGTATTACTTTAGCCATTGTAACGTCCGCCGTAGCAGAACGGATTAAGTTATCCTCATTTCTACTATTTGGATTGGCTTGGTCTACGATCATTTATGATCCTATCGCTCACTGGGTCTGGGGAGGCGGCTGGGCACAACAGATGGGAGTTCTTGATTTTGCGGGAGGCATTGTCGTTCATATTTGTGCTGGTTTTTCTGCCCTTGCCCTGGCATTTGTTATCGGGAAACGAAGAGGGTTTGGAGAATATACTCTTTCACCATATAATATCCCATTAACGCTTCTTGGTGGCGGGTTGCTCTGGTTTGGGTGGTTTGGATTTAACGCAGGATCGGCTCTTGAAGTCAATACAGTTGCAGTCAATGCTTTTATTGTCACCAATATCTCTGCAGCTGCAGGAACTTTTTCCTACATGTTCACATCCTGGTATTATGGAAAACCAAGTTCTCTCTCCATGATATCCGGCACTATTGCCGGTCTTGGTGCCATTACCCCTGCTGCGGGGTTTGTAGGGCCGATGGAAGCGTTTATCATTGGGACTGTTTCAGGGATTATCTGTTATTATGCTCTGGTTTTCAGACTTGCCCGCCAATGGGATGAAAGTCTTGATGCATGGGCTATTCATGGATCAGGAGGGCTTTGGGGAACTCTGGCAGCAGGCATTTTTGCAACGGCTGCAATAGGCGGGGCTAATGGCCTTATTGCCGGAAACCCTCAGCAACTCATCACTCAGGCAGGAGCTGCATTTGTCATCCTCGCCTATTCATTCATAGGAACATGGATCCTTGCATTAGCGATAGATAAAATCATGGGCCTGCGGGTTAAAGAAGAGGAAGAATATGTTGGTCTGGATATTTCCCAGCATGGGGAGAGCTCCAGAGCCTGAATTTTTTCTCTAAAATTTTAAGAACGAATCATCCGGCCTGTACGAGCGCCGTATCTATGGTAATGGTCTCACCAGGTCCGGGAAAAATCCATTCTATATGATCAGAGTAACCTGAATGAGATATCACCAGTTTATACCGATTTGGAGGAATATCATTCAGCTCCAGATATCCCTGAGCTGGCACTTCACCAAACCAGATACCATTAAGGAGTACATCTGATCCTGACGGATTTGATCGTATCTTCAGGGTTGATGACATGGGCATGAGAGTTATGGGGATCATATGCAGATGAACATTTGTTGAACGATCCTGCCGCGTAAATACTATCTCCTTTTTCTCCTGATATCCGGCAATACGTCCAAGCACGGTATGCTGACCATCATTCAGTGGTCCAATCATAAGAGGAATATTTCCTGACGTAATTCCTCTGAAGATACCATCAACAAGAACTTCTGTATCCGGCGGAGTAGAAGTAACGACAAGTTCTTTCCGCTCATAATTTGGAATAAGAATAACCTTTATTGTCAATTTTGAGTTGGGCATGACTGATAATTGTTCATTCAGATATGATTTATATCCGGTTTTGTACACAAAAAGGGTATGGGTTCCTTCAGGAACGGATGTGAAAGAATAAGGGAGAGGAACAGATAAACTCCCATCTAATTGAGCAAGACAACCATCAGGATCAGAACTGACAAAGATCGTACCAAACATTGGAGCAGGGGAGAGGCGAACAAATATTTCCTTTTGTGTTCCAGGAGTAATATTCTCATTGATTGCATAGATGCTGCTATTGTATCCGTCTTTTCGAAATTCTATTGTCCATGGAGGGTCAGGTGCATTATCAGGAATGTAAAGTAGAGGAGTTTTCCCAGAATACTTCTCAAAAATGTATACATCAGCACCTGCTGGATCTGAATAAATCATATAGGATCCAAATAGTCCTGACGACTGATTCGTATCTGCATACACATTGGAAATTACTATAAAGATACCTATAAAAATGAACCCCCATCTCATCAATGAAAAAAATTTCATGCAGAATCCCTGAAATGAAATGGTATGTGAATATGATAAATCAATCGGAATCAATCGGAATGAATGATTTATAAACAGATGAGAAAAATTTAATGAGATATCCAGAATCCATGCTTATTACAATAGATTCTGACCTTCTTTACTGAATCAAACGGAACACAAAATTCTTTTTGAGGAGCATCACCAGGCTTTAACGTTGATGTCTGAAGATACGTATCCCCGATTACTTCTATCCACTTGATATAATGATCATCTACCATTGGATGAGATACCGACCCGACTTTAACATTAATTCCTGAATCAGTTTTTTCAATAACTGGAATGTGTTTCTCCTTCCCTTCTTCTTCACCCTGTTTCTCTGGAATGTGTGTCATCGGCTGATTACAGCAAACCAAAGTTCCTTTTCCTTCATTTACAATAAGTACCATCTGCCCGCAGATGTTACAATGATATAGCTCAAGCATGATTATCTGATTGTGAATTGTATGTTCTGACTTTTATACTTTTCATAACAGAGTCAGGGTAGATAAAAGAGAAAAAAATCCCTAATATGAATTTAAGGATATTCAGATATAATCTTTAAATCGTTCGTATAGTCAGAAAATATGAAGATAAAATTAGGAGAAGGAATCAATGAAGATGACGAGCCCGTTGAAGAAAGGATCTTTTTCACGGGTCTCATCAATCCCCCCAGCTTATCTGACTTTTATGAATATATAAAAATATGCCATGCAATAGAGTGTATAAAATTACTTTAATATTAATAAAACCCAGATATTTGAACCATATTTTTATTATAAGTATATTATAGGGTTTTATCGTTTCATTCATCATACACTAATCATGAACCAGTGATCCGGCTATCTGATTTGTAATATCGGGATCAAGGCTCTTTGCTTTATGAATCATTTGATATGCCTGCTGTTTTTTCCCAAGTTCATCCAGTATTTTTGCCTT
>NZ_JAIWNS010000205.1 GCF_020216685.1 Methanospirillum hungatei
ACCCAGTTTCTGTGAGGCGAATATACCTCATTCAAAATTCGTATGATTTGAAGTTCTTTTAATGTTTCAAAGATGTATGGGATTCCGCCGATGTGTTCAATTTGGTGTGTCGGAGCGATCATCCCATATATATGTACACTTCTCAGATATAAAGTTAAGCTTTATAAGTTGCCATTTGCCCTGTAAGATGAGCAAAAGATTTTTTTAAAGCTTTAGTAAAAATATTTTTTTAATTTTTTCTTCATTGAAGTCGTGTTTTGTGGTAATGCAACACTATAAAGAATCATACAAAAAAAGAAAATTTATCTTCACTGGTATGGGCCCAGCCGGATTCGAACCGGCGACCTCCGCCGTGTAAAGGCGGTGTCATAACCAACTAGACCATAGGCCCGTGCGCCTTAAAAGGTATACTTCAGAACATATAAGGATTTTCTATTTCTATCCGGCAAAATTGTGATACACATGCACATTAAATAGCCCGGATGCCATGTACCGCTGCCTATCCTCAATCATCTCAGTCGGACTGTCAACCGATGTGGACAGACTAACCTGAACCCACCCCTTTCCCATCGGCTTCTCAGGCTCCGGAACCGCGAGCGGACCCATCTTCCCGTTCGGCGCCAGAAACCCGGCAGGAACCGGGGCGGTCACATTCAGAGATGGAGCAGGACGCTCCGTTTCCTCGGCTGAAAACGTCAGAACCGGACCGGCCTCTTCCCTGACAACCGGGATATCATTCGGATACTCACCAAGAAGCATCAGATTTCTCGTTGGAATAATCTCATCAGGATCTCCTGACAACTGAGGCGGCAGAATGATAACCGGCAGTACCAGAATGAAAAACAGTACAGGAAACAGAATATGATGAAGTATTCGCATGCTCCCCCTGCATGCAGCATCCCAGGGCATACACCGGTGCGAAACCCCACCAGTCACACCGGAGAATGCCCGGTATACAGTAGGTTAGTGGCGCAGCACAAAAACTCTCTGGTTTACTCCTGTGCCGCAGCCTTGTGAGCAAGAATATCCCGCCCATGAATAAGCCAGGATCGGCCAACCTTCCGTGCAGCAATCTTCTTTTCCTTGATATACTTCCGCATCGTGGTAACGGAGATCCCTAAGGCCACTGCTGCCTCGGTCTGGCTGTACTCCTTATCGGTCCGGATCTTCATCGAACCCATCTCCATCGCATCCATCACGGGTGCAACCGGCTGCATCTGCACCTTAACGAGAGCTTCCTCAGCAAGATTGCCGACCGGAGGCATATCAGAATCAATAACCCCGGCAGATGATGAGATCCCGACCGGACTCGTCAGTGCCATCAGATCAGGAGTAAACAGGGATTTTTGTGGCTGGTAGGGAGAATTCAGAGCTCGTCCTTCAAGCAGACCGACCCGGCGTTCAAGCTCGGCAATCAGTGCCGCATGCCGTGCAACCGTCCCGGAAAGATCCATGGATGTAGTCAAAGTCCCGGCCGCTTCACCTGGAGCATCGGTCAGGTCAGAAAAATCCGGAGTTGCTCCCCTGGTAACTGCCTGTATATATGAGGAGAATATATCGCGGATAAGTGCTGAAAGGGTCGATTTCTGGTTTTCTGCAATCTCCAGCAGTGCATTAATATATTCTTCATCAAGAGATATTGTCAGATCCTTTCTCATGTTATCCAGGACAACCCATGTCCTGCACACCTCCGTTGATACGCGAATGAAAATATGAGCGATACTTGAATATGGTTTTACCGATACCGGCCTTGAAAAACGCTCACCTAAACTGACCTATCAGGGACAAACATACTTTGGTACCCGAACGCAACATGTACACGCCCATGAACACCTCATCCGGCTGTATCCCAGATGCAATCCTCTTTGATCTCGATAATACCCTGTGTACCTTCATCGATGCAAAATATGCAGCATGCCGTGCGGTCACGGACTATATCGGGACCGGGGATGAAACAGAACTTTTTCAATATTTCCTTCGGCCGGTACACTCATTTGAAGATCCAAATCACATCTTTGACTACCTGAAAGAGAAAGGAGTATACACCCCGGCATCTGCTGACCATGCCGCCCGGCTCTTTGAAGACGTGAAGATAGCCCACATATACCCGTATCCCGGAGTCCATGATACCCTGAGGCACCTCGCATCCCTCGGCATTAAAATGGCCATCGTTACCGATGCAGGATCAGAGCAGGCCAGGAAACGGATGAAAAAATGTGAGATCGACTGTTTTTTCCCGGTGCTCATCACTCCTGACCGTTCGGGAAAAAGAAAACCGGACCACACACCATTCCAGATGGCACTTCGTGAACTCTCGGTATCAGGGACCATCTGGCTGGTCGGTGACTCAGTCAGAAGAGAGGTAATCCCCGGACAGGAACTTGGATTTGTCACGATCTATGCACGATACGGGGATTACTTTGCACAATATAATCCGGAATGTACCCCGGACCACATCATTGACCGGTTTTCAGACCTGCTCTCCATTACCGGCCTACACCAGATACGATCCTGAGGTTCATGGCCCGAACCGGTAGGTATCAGGCGGGAAGACCAGTTCAAACCTTGCACCTTTGCCATATATCCCGGTCTCCCTGATACCAACCCCGGTCAAATCAAGAATCTCGGAGGCAAGATAGAGTCCATAGCCCTTCCGGTCTGCATACGTACGGGAGAATATTCTCTCCTTGAAATCAGGGTGAACCCCCGGTCCTGAATCCTCAAATACCAACGCCAGACCTTCAGGCACTTTATCAAATGAAACGTTTATCGTAACCCCTTCACCGCCATACTGAATGCTGTTTCTCACAATCTCATAGATGACCACGTCAAACATCCGGTCTACATATAAAAAGAGGCCATTCAGCTGAACATCTGACACGATTTTTCCTGAGAACTCATGGCGGTTAATAATCCTCTGCACTGCCTGGCCTGCCTCGATGAAGGAGGGGGGGCGGATCCCGAGATCCTGGTATGTCCGGGTCAGCTCAGCAATACGCAAAACCCGTTCACCAAGATCCCGGCTCTTCCTGATGAGCAGATGGACCTCATCATCATCCACGATCTCATCGATGATATCAATATATCCGTTTATCCCCATCATGAGATTCATGATATCATGACGGACGATAGCATTGAAATAATTCAGTTTCTCGTTCGCTTTCCTGACCGCCTTTTCACTCCTGATATGATCAAGGAGGTCACAGGAGTCAGGTTCAGGCCCGCCATTCCCGTTCCTTGTCCATAAAAGAGAGAAACGTCCTGATGAGAGACGGAAGAGATACCCTGGCCAGCCTGAGTCAGTTCCAGGAATTGCAAGCACAATCCTTTTTGCATCGCCCGGGACCATCTCCTGGGCATCACGGATGATCTCATGGAGAAGAAATGCGATATCAGGGGGAAAAATCCCCTCTATATCCATACATTCAGAAGAGGAGGATATCTCTCCGGAGGGGAGACAGAACTCAATTCTGTCCTCATACACCCAGATAAACCAGCAGACTCCCGGTTTGAGCAGAAGTTCCCAATTGCGGGATTTGTCTGGTTTTATAGTATCTTCCATAGTATCAGGCATGAAGGCATCGTACAGGTAGTCTATATAGGTTCTGATTTCATCCGCTTATGTGTGTTGGTTTCATTGTTACCAGAATTCAGAGACTGCGTAATAATATTCATCATTCCAGAAAACACCTGAACCAAATCTATCGGCAAGCGGATCAAGAATATTCTTCCGGTGGCCCGGACTCTTCATCCATCCGTCCATGAGGGCTTTGCCAATTGCAGTGCCATTGGTGGGATCAACATACCCGACTCCGGTGACCATGCCGGTGCCGATATAGGCAAGGTTCTCAGCTACTCCTATCCGAACCCCCCCTTCGATATCCTTTGTCACCGGATACCCATATGCAGAAGCCCGTTCAAATGGCCCGTTCCCGTTTCTGTCGGTGTGAGAGAGCCTTCCGGCACGGGCTGACTCTTGGGCATATGCTTGAGCAATCCTCGCCAGATCTTCATCCCAGATTAGGGGCCGGAGTCCTTCGTGTATCCGGTTCTCATTTGTACTTTCACGGATGGTTGCGATGATTTCGTCATTGATCACTGACTGGTTCGGGAGAGGCTGAAAAGTCAGGGAGACAGGGGAGGGGATTCTTGCAATTGTCCCGGCCTTCTCTGGATCCCAGTACCCGGTCCCTTTTATGTACGCATATACCTGATACTCACCAGGGGGAAGATCTGAAGAAACCGTCCCGATATAGGGGGAACTGATATTTTGTCCGGGCTGCATGGGATCGACCGGGATGACACTGATGGTCGCATTCAAATCCGGGTCTCCTGGGGATCGAAAGAAGATGTACAGTGAAGTGATCCCGCTCGTCTGATCCCCCCTGTTTGCAATGGTAACGGTTCCGGTATAGGGATAACCTGGATGGGCAATCTCTTCTCCGGAAAGGCTGGTAATTTCCAAAGCAGGGCCTTTCGATGCCGCACTCGTGGAAGAACAAAGAGAGGTAACCAGCAGGACGAGTATCAGTATAAGGTGTACATCAGGATAGGATGACAGAATATTATTCATCGGATCACAAAGGTAGCATGTTCAGGAAAAACATGTTTCTGGTGTATTGAAAAAAGGTCAGACCTCGTCAGGTTCAAGGTCTTCAAACTCGATATCGGTCAGGTCACCATCACCTGAAAGATCATCATCCATCATTGACTCATCAAGCGGCATGTCAAAGTCTGAGAGTCCCTCATCAGAGAGCCCACCGCTCATAGACTCCGATCCCTCATCCCCGCCTGAGAAGTCATCCTCAATTGAATCACCAAATCCTGAATCAGACATATCAGGCTCAAGGTCTCCTTCGAAGTCCGGAAGATCCCCTGATTCGGTGACCGGCTGCTCATCAACGCCGGGTTCATCAAACGAACCATAGTCATCATCCTCAATTCCAGGAAGTGATGCCTCGCCTTCTTCATCTTCAGGGTATTCATCGCCAAAGAGATCTGCGGCCCCGCTCTCATCATAGTCATCAGGTAAGGGAAGATCGCCGTCTCCTGCCGATACCGCTGCACCAGCCATGGCAACTGCGGCTCCTGCTGTGGCTGCAGCAGCGACGGGCACATACCCGGTGGAAGAACCGGATGATGAGCCGGCACCGGAAGAGGTTGTGGATCTGGACGGTCGAAGTGGTTCGGGAACAGGTAAGCCTTCTTCCTTCCTCCGTTCGGCAACATATTCACGGATTCGATCGCGGAGCGGAAGGTTTGACCTTGATGACTGCACCGGTGCAGTTTTGACCGGTTCTGATACCGTCCCTTTCTGATCCTTTTTCTTTGGCCTCCCTTTCAGATAGGGATCTATAATGTAGAGCCACAGGCCCATCACGGCAGTACCCCAGAGGGAGAAGTATACCGCACCGATCAGATCCTTGATTCCGGACTGAAAACCGGTGGTGAGATAAAATATGAGAAGAAGGACTACAAGCGCTCCAAGAAAGGTTATGATCATCAGCAGCTTCTTCTCGACTTTCATGAATGACCCCGTCTGACGTGATGTCACCGGACCCCTTTTCCGGTGATGAGTATACCAGAATATCTCAGTATTGGAATTTATGTTCTCTGGTTCCTCCCATTGAAAAAATCAGGGTCGGATGATGACAAGCCGCTCCTCGGTCATCTCCCGGATGGCATAATAGGGGCCTTCTCTTCCGATTCCTGACTCTTTTACCCCGCCATAGGGCATACTGTCTATCCGGAATGTCGGAATGTCGTTTATCAGTACCGCACCACACTGAATGGTCTTTGAAGCATGGATCGCCAGGCCAAGGTCTTTCGTAAATATTCCTGCCTGAAGACCGAACCGTGAGTCGTTAACCATGGCAATCGCCTCTTCAAACGATTCATACGACGTTACCGTGAGAATCGGGGCAAATACTTCCTCGCAGTTGACGGCCATATCAGGGGTGGTGTCTGCAAGGATGGTTGGTAGCAGAAGGTGACCAGACAGCCTGCCCCCGCACAAAACCCGTGCCCCCTGACTGACCGCCTCTTCAATCCTCTGCAGGGCTTCTTCTGCCTTGTCAGGAGTTATCATCGGGCCCACATCTGTTGCCGGATCTTCAGGATCACCGGTAACAAGGGCATTACATCGGGATACCAGTTCGTAGATGAAGCGATCTGCAATACTCCGGTGTAGAAAAACCCGCTGGACTGAAATACAGACCTGACCGGCATGGGAATATGCGCCCTCGATGATCCGGGTTGCAGCAAGGGTCTGGTCCGCATCTTCATGGACAATCACCGCAGCATTACCGCCCAGTTCCAGCGTGACATGGCGTGCAGGAGTAATGGATCGAAGATGCCAGCCGACAGACGGACTGCCGGTAAAACTCAGACATGAGATCCGTTTGTCAGTTGCCATCCTTTCAGCAATATCAGACCTGCAGGGGATGACACTGACGGACTCTTTTGGGAACCCGGCACGAACCAGCAGTTCTCCAAACTTTAATCCGGTAAGCGGGGTCGCAGACGGGGGCTTAATGATACAGGAATTTCCAGCTGCAAGGGCAGGTCCTGCTTTATGGCAGATCTGGTTCAGCGGGAGGTTGAACGGAGTAATTGCTAATACAATCCCTACCGGTACCCGCATGATCATGGCTATTCTCCCTTCCCCTGCCGGATACCCGTCCATCGGAACCATCTGATCATGGATACGGACCGCTTCTTCTGCTGATATCCGGATCGTCCCGATTGCCCTGGAAACTTCGGTTGCAGCAAATTTTCTCACCTTCCCCCCTTCACGAACGATGATATCGGTGAGGATATCAGCCTCCTCCTCCATCAGCCGTGCAAGGTGAAAGAGCAGGTCAGACCGTTTGTGGGCGGGGAGTGCAGCCATCCGAATTGCTCCCTGTTCAGCGGTTCGTATGGCCTCTTCAATCTCATCAGGCCCGGCAGCACAGACCTCCGCAAAGGTCACCAGTGAGTACGGATTTGAAACCGGAATGACAGAAGGGGTGGAACGGTTAGTCCCTCCTAGAATCAGGGGATGGGGATCCATACTGTACCTGGACGGTCAGGATGTTAAAACAAGGGTATAGAGGTACTGATCCAGTGAACAACAGTGCCGGCAATAAATCCAAGGAATACCGTATAGAGTGATATCTGTATCGCTGTCTTCAGTCCCTGTTCCCGATAGAGGACCGCAATCGTTGAGACACAGGGAATAAAGAGGGTGCTGACCAGGGCAAATATGTAGAGCTGAACCCGGGTCATCACCTCGGTCAGGTTTGCAGTCCCTGCAAGTACCACCAGAGTCTCAAAAGCCATCTCTTTTCTCAGAACACCAAAGAGGAGGGCAGTTGATGCAAACGGAGGAAGACCCAGGATACCCTGAACCACCGGTGCCGTTGCTGTTTCAATGACATCCAGAACACCGTAAAACCCAAGAAGCCCAAGGAAGATACTGCTCACAATCAGAAGCGGCATTGCAATGACGAGAAACTCCCTGATGTGAATCCATGCCCGTGTCAGCACCATTACCGGTGACGGGACCCGGAGCGGCGGGACTTCAAGAACCATCCCAAGCTGGGTCCCAGGAGTAATTTTGGAGAGAAAAAGCCCTGATAGCAGAATTAAGGAAAAGATTATCAGATAAATCGAGAGGGCTGCATAAAGCCCCACAAAGACAGATACAATTCCTGCAATGATAACCGTCCGGGCAGAACAGGGGACCATGGTTATCAGAAATGCAGCAATATGTCGCTCGCGTTTTGTCCCAATCTGCCGGATAGCCATAATAGCCGGTACATTACATCCAAGTCCCAGCACCATCGGGATAATTGCCTGCCCATGCAGACCAAACCGGTGCATGATCCGGTCTGCTAGAAATGCTATCCGACTCATATACCCGGTATCTTCCACAACTGACATCAGGAGATAGAAGGTGAAGACAAAAGGGAATGCAATCCCAAGACCTGCCTGAATGGCGATGACAAAGGAGAAGATGAGTTCATACACGAGAGGGTCCAGAGAAGCATCAGCCAGGGGACCCAGGATCCAGATGTCACATGCCTCAACGATGAGTTCTTCAAAGAATGACCCGATGAAAAAGACCGCGAGAAGCATGGAGAGCAGGATCCCGACCATAATCACAACACCGGGAAACGGCGTCAACAGCCAGCTGTCAAGGCCGCGCATCTCTTTTCCGGGGGCTTTTGACACAACCCGGTGGTGTATCTCTGACGCTGCATGATGCCTGTTACCGGCAATGAGGGATGAGACCGGCATCCGGTGCTCTTCCTCCAGTTCGCCGGCAATGGTCTTTGCTGCTTCCAGAAGAGAGGGATCAGTCCCGATCCCCTGTAATGCCAGGAGTGACGCTACCCGTGATGACCCTGAATCAGATACCCGCATCAGAGTCCTGACTGCAGCCTCAATATGTCGGTCATATGCCACCTGATAGGTCCCGACCGAGGCTCTTGTCGTTGCAACAGGGATTATCTCTGCGATATTTTTCCCAAGTGTTGCCGAGGTCAGCAGAACCGGGACTCCGGTAATCTGTGAGAGGGCATGTGTATCTATCTGGATTTCCTGCTTTTCCGCCTCATCCGCCATGTTCAGAACGGCGATCATGGGGATACGATGCTCAAGGATCTGCAAGAAGAGATAGAGGTTTCGTTCAAGATGAACCGCATCAAGGATGACAACCAGCACGTCAAAGCTATGGGAGAGGACCATATCCCTGACCAGCCGTTCCTCATCACCCTCACCATCCAGCGAATAGATACCAGGAAGGTCGATTATCTCAACCGGAAGCCGATTGATACAGGACACTCCGGAGAGGATATCAACCGTTGTCCCCGGATAATTACTGACCTCTACCCCGATACCGGTCAGATGTGAAAATATGAGTGATTTACCGACGTTTGGATTTCCTATAAGCCCAATCTTCACTGGTCCACCTCAACCAGAACTGACCGGGCAATCTCCGGACTTATGGCGATATCACAGTCCTTCACCCTGATGAGAAGGGTATCTGCCATCCGCTGTTTCACGGTCACTTTTTCTCCCGGAATAAGACCGAGATCTGCCAGTCGTCCGCCCCGGCCACATCCCCGGACAGCATCGATTGTAACGACGTCACCATGAGCACAATCTGCCAGACTTTTAAACGAACATCGTCTGACATGACCATGACAGGTCACCGGGCAATCACGATTACCCCGGAGAAATCCGCGAAGACGATTGATGGTGTCGTCGGTTGTATGGTGCTCCATGGTACAGGCCTGTGCATGAGCCAGTTCATGATCCATACCGAGCATCTCCTGCA
>NZ_JAIWNS010000206.1 GCF_020216685.1 Methanospirillum hungatei
CAGCATGGTATCACATGGGCCTGATATATACAGACCTCGTCAGACATAAAGAAGCTCTGCAATGCTATGACAAGACTCTGAAGTTAAATCCAAAACATGTCGGAGCTCTCCTGAATAAAGGCGTAATTCTTGAAGATGCCGGACTGAAAAAAGAAGCGTTTATGTGCTTTCAGAAAGCAGCCAATCTGGATACAAAAATTGCAGCTTCCATAAAAGGAAGACTTGCACACTAATTTTATTCTTCAGGTTCCGTGATCCCAGCTTCCCATATATTCTTCCTGATCTTTTGTGAGTGTGTCAATGGAAAGATTCAGGGATGCTAGTTTGTATGATGCAACCATCCGGTCGATCTCATCAGGAACCTGATGAACATCAGGCTTTAATTCGGCATGATGCAGGGCAAGGTATTCGGTGCTCAGTGCCTGTAATGCAAAGGAGAGATCCATAACTTCTATTGGATGACCCATTCCTTTTGGAACTGCCAGATTGACAAGACGACCTTCTGCAAGTAAATGGATGACTTTACCGCCGATATGATATGAATGAATACCATCGCGTTCTTCTATAGTTTCCGCATGAGAAGAAAGCCAGACACCATCGATCTCAATATTAAAGTGACCTGCATTTGATAATATGACACCGGATTTCATGACCATCATGTGATCACCGGTAATGACATCCCTGTTCCCGGTTGTTGTTATGAAGATATCACCAATCCGGGCGGCTTCCTGCATGGACATCACATGAAAACCTTCCATATGAGCTTCAAGGGCACGTCGTGGATCTATCTCGGTAACGATAACTTTTGCACCAAGTGCTGATGCTTTACGTGCAAGACCCCGTCCGCAAAAACCAAAACCAGCTACTACGATCCATTTTCCGGCTATGAGAGAATTCGTTGTTGCCATGATTGCAGTCAGAGCACTCTCTCCTGTCCCGTGTACATTATCAAAGTAATGTTTCATTGGGGTATCATTGACTGCGATGACCGGGAAGAGGAGCTTTCCATCAGCAGCCATTGCACGCAGACGATGGATCCCGGTAGTAGTCTCTTCGCATCCTCCAATCACACCAGAAAGAACATCCTGCCTTACGGTGTGCAGACGATGGATAAGATCCATCCCATCATCAATAGTAATGACTGGTTTTGCATCAAGGACAGTATCTATGGCCTGATAGTATTCATCAACCGAACATCCGCGTTTGGCATAACAGTATACATTTGAGACCTTTCCCAGAGCTTCTGCAACATCATCCTGGGTAGAGAGGGGATTACACCCGGTAATGTGGACCGTTGCCCCTCCATCAGCAAGTGTTCTGACAAGGTTTGCGGTTTTTGCTTCGACGTGTAAAGCCATTCCGATGACTTTCCTAGCAAAGGGCTTTTCCTTTTTAAATCGTTCGGATATTGCGCTGAGTACAGGCATGTACTGCCGTGCCCATTCAATTTTTAAACTTCCTGAATCCATGGTTTCCTCGTTGGTTACGAATATTTGAGAAAATTTTCCATAAGTGTTTCTCCGGTGATAATAAATCATCTCTCCATAATCCTCTTTTAGTACAGCGAACAAGAAGCTACACCTATGACACTGACCCGGAGGATCATCCCTTGCCTGGACATCAAGGACGGAAGAGTTGTGAAAGGAACAAATTTTCTTGGTCTTCGGGATGCCGGTGATCCGGTCGAACTTGCCTGTCGGTATAATGAACAGGGTGCAGATGAAGTTGTATTCCTTGATATTACGGCATCAAAGGAGAACAGGGGGATGATTATTGATGTCATCCAGCGGGCTGCCGATGAACTTTTCCTCCCACTGACCGTTGGTGGGGGTATCAGAACACTTGAGGATGTTCAAAAAACATTGAGAGCCGGGGCGGATAAAGTTTCAATGAATACCAGCGCCGTTCAGAATCCTGCATTGATATCCGAAGCGGCTCAGGCCTTTGGAACCCAGTGTGTGGTCGTTGCCATTGATGTGAAAAGAAGAACCTCTTCTGAGCCAGGGAAGACCATGATTCCTCTGCCAGACCAGACTTCATGCTGGTACGAGGTAGTAACACACGGAGGATCACAACCGACCGGAATTGATGCTATTGCCTGGGCGAAAGAAGCTGAAAACCGTGGCGCGGGGGAAATTCTGCTAACCTCAATGGAAACCGACGGGACCAAGGAAGGTTTTGATATTCCTATAACAGCTGCAATATCTGAATCTGTTGGAATACCGGTAATTGCTTCAGGCGGAGTCGGGACTTTTGATCATTTTTATGAAGGATTTGTATATGGGAAAGCCGATGCAGCATTGGCAGCCAGTGTCTTTCATTATGGGGAGATGACCATTGCTGATGTTAAAGATTATTTATCGAAAAAAGGGATAGCAATTCGTCCCTATGCGCAATAATTTATTCTTTTTTTCTCCCGACGGATGCCATATATATACAAAACTCTGTCTCTCCGTCTATCCCTAGGATGCAATTAATGTCATTATCATTGTATGAGCCTATCGCACATACCCCTAGTGAAAGACCTGCGCATACCACATACAGGTTCTGACAGATATGACCCGCTTCAATGAACAGATATCTCCAGCCTCTCTGTCCGAACTTCCAGATCATCCGTTCAGGAACAGCGGTCCAGATGAAGGATACTGCTGATGATGCAACCAGGTTTGGATTTCTGCATATCTTTGCCACTGATTCATGATCCCCGGAGTGACACTCCTCTCTGACAAGGGCATGGTCAAGGGGGAGGTACCGGTATATACCTGGTTCCAATCCATTTACCCGGTTTACCACAATGCGTGTTTCAAAGGGATGTAATGCACCTGCTGAAGGGACCGTCCGAAAATTTGATCCATTCTCCTTCTCCCTGACACCCTGAGTATAATGAAGGAGAATAGAGAGTTCCCATTTATGTATCTCTTCCGAAGAATATACGCGGATAGTCTTTCTGTCATGTAAAGCATCCCATAAGATAACGGGATCAAGAGGGATCTCACCTGGATCTGGCAAGGGTATGATCTTCTGATTGGGTTCACATACGCCACATACCCTGGTTTTCGGCTCTTCTTCCTTCTGATGAGAATCCCGAAAAAGAGTTTCCTGAAGAAACCGGTGACCGGTCCACGCGGAGTCAGATTGCATGTATAGCAATAATGCGTGACAGCTACCTGAACTTTACGATAATGAGATGAGTGGGAGGAGTAAGCCCCCTTCTGTTCATTGCGGCATTCAGCTTAGCACCGAACCCGGGCAGATACCGGGTTATCTGTATGCCCTGTTTCGGTTTGCACCCGCAGGGATTCGCCGTTTCATCGGTGATGTCCGTCTCCGCTCAGCAGGAATGCATCATAACTCAGGACATTCCGTATCGTTTCTGGTCCATAGCCGTGATTCTCACCACCCCTGTCATGCAGGGCTGCGTACCCGGTTGGTGGGGGGACTTTCCTCAGCTACGAAAAAATCGTTACCGTCGGCCGCACTCTCCCTCTCATATCTTAATCAACATCGAAAGAGAAAAAGAATATGTAAAAAATACTGCCTGGGAGAGCAATAGTATTAGGTTAAGAGACGGGTATTGCCCGATAAACCGTCATTTATTTATAGAAATATCCTGATTATTCTTATTAAGAAAGGGGAATCTTATTACTACTACTGCATTTATCCATCATAAAGGTGGAACAGGAAAAACAACATCCTGCCTACAGATAGCAGGGATCCTCAAAAATATGGGAAGGACAGTACTTGTTATAGATACTGATCCCCAGGCAAATGCAACCTTAGGTCTTGGAGTCTATCCTGATTCTCTTCAAAAACATATCTATCACTATTACATACAGAGATGCTCACCATCTTCGGATTCAGTTCTCCTGTCAGATTATATCATAAAAACTCTGTCAGGCATAGATCTTGTCCCCTCTCATCTTGATCTTGTTGGCGCAGAAGCGATACTATACAAAAACCCGGATCGCTATCATATTCTGAAAAAGGGGATTGATGTACTGAAGAACAGATATGATCATATTCTGATTGATACCCCTCCCTTCCTTGGACAATTTCTCATGAACGGTATGATTGCTGCCGATCATTCTGTCATGGTTTTTTCTTCTGATGTTTTTGCTATCGCCGGGTATGATCATATTAACATGATTATTCGGGACATCAAAGAGATTCTGGGAGTTGATATTCATATCAGTATGGCAATCCTGAACAGATGGAATAATCCATCAGAAAAAACAGAAACTTTTCTTGAGAAGATACAACATTTGTTTGGTATAAAACCTGATGTACAACCTGACTCATTACAGGACATACGGAGTCAGCTTGAAGACAGAATACGGATGGAAATCCCGGAAGTGGTCCTTGTTGCGGAAGGAAGAGATGTTTCCCATTCCTTAAAACAGGGAGTTCCTTTAATTACTCTGGCTCCGGATGATCCATCCATGTCAGGATTTAAAAAAGCAGCATCAGTGATAGACACATGGAAGGCAAGGGGGAAATAATGGATACGGATGAGAATAAACCTGCGGGGAGAAGAGGGCTGTTCATGGTCACTGAAGATGATAAAAAGCAACCAGAAAAGGACCTGGTTGTTTCAGACTATACGGAAATTATCAACAGGATTCTGAACTATAAACAGGGGGAATTCCCAGAAGTTCCGGAAGAGTTCGTACCCATACTGAACCGGTTACAACAGGACACCGAAATCCTTCAGAATGAAAAACAGGCCATTCAAGAATTATCCAGAGAGCTCGATCAACTGAAAGAAGAACAAGTCACAATAAAAAAGGAGCATGAAAGTTACCTCTCCGATCTGATATCCGCTCATACTGAATTTGACAGGGCACTGGAGATCTTTCAGTATCATGCCATCCCTATGGTCCTTTTGGGACCTGAACAGCAGATCATGGATGCAAATGATATCTTCTGCTCGATCTTCTCTGTTGAACGGAGTGAAATAACCAGGCATTTTCCACCTATAACAAAATATGTTTCTGATACCTCCCCTTTTTCCGCCCCGGACGGCAACCAGTACTCTATTGTAACAATAAAACCGCCGATAGTTCCTTTTGATCATGAAGCAGTTTCACTCGAACTCTTTATACCATATCTGCCCCCGGTTGAGCCGAAAACAAGAGAGACAATATCAAGAGAGATTTTTGAGAAAGCACTATCAGAGATACTTCTTCCGATTGCAATACTTGATGAACATAATACAGTCAAATATTTAAATAATGCATTTTTAGAATATCTTGCACGGGATCATCAGGACATCTATCTCCGTGATATTGCAAGTTGTGGCTTTTCAGGAGAGATAAAAGAAAAAGTAGAAGAAGCTGTGACAACCGGAACAAAAATCGAATATCAGACCTCAATTCTCCATCGTGACAATACCTCTATTCAGGTATGGATCGAGTTATTTCCTCTTACATATGATGAAGAGACATATATTTTGCTCGTTCTTTTCCCTGATGAAGAAGAGGAAAACAATAATAATGAAAAATTCTCTCAGAACCTTTCGGAAATTCGGACTCCCTTTTTAAAAACTCTTCTGGACCTCAATCCTTCACCGATGGTTCTGTTTAATGATGCATCAGAAATTATACTCGCAAATGAAGGTCTTTCAGAGCTGATTGGTGTCTCTTCCGGACAATTACAAGGCCAGAAACTACCAGACATCGGCATTCAGGTATCCGGTTTTTCTGGAATGAGTGAAGAGATGGAAATACTTCCAGACGATGTCTGTATTGAGTCACCATATGGGATGGAATGTTACTCAGGTCTTCTCATAGCCAATCATCAATCAAATCAAAACCAATATCTTCTGATTCTTCAACCACCGGTAGATGCTCCAATACAGCAGGATCTGCAAAAAAGTCATGAGATCATAGAACCAGTACAGGATGGTTCACCTTCTTTTCACACAGAAGTAGATATTCATCCAGATGATTTTCAATCAATTCAATTCTCTGCCATTTCAATTCCCGGACTTCTTATCGAAGAATCGGTCATAAAAGAGATGAATCAATCATTTAAAGAATGGAGCGGAATTCAGGATGAAAATATTTCTGAATATGCACAAATACTCATCTCTCATGCGGTCCAGGCCAGAGAAAACAGATCTGTGGTATTTTCATCACTCTATCCAGCAGGTCTGAAATCGTATCAGATTCAGATTCAACCGAATATCTCTTTGCCTGATACAAATATCTACTGGTTTATTGATCAATCCGAAGCACAGGAAACGATTGCATCATTACAGAATCAGATAGAGAGTTTACAATCCGAACTGACTATAATAAAAAATAATCTTCAAGAAGAACGTTCTGCAATGAAGACTTCTGATGACATATCCGGGCAGATAGATATCGTTGAATTTGAATTATCTGGTGCAAGATATGCAATGGATATCGGAATGGTTCGGGAAGTTGTCGAGATGCTTCCAATAACTCCACTTCCAAAGACTCCACCCTACATCATTGGAATCATAAATCTCAGAGGTGAAGTAACCCATGTCATAGATCTTGCAGTACTTCTTGGAGAACGAATTAAGAAAGATCGAAGTGGTCAGAAGATTATAATCGTTCCTCCTGATGCAGCGCATGGAGAACATCTTGGCATTATTGTGGATAATGTACGGAGTGTCACCGAAATCGGTGCTCGTCAGGTAACTGCTCTCGGAGATGAGATCAATGAGCGGATACAAACCAGGATTAAAGGCATCATTAAGGTCACGCATGATGATCTTATAGAGAAACGTGAAGGAGAAGAGAAGGAAGCAAACCTTGTTATATGGCTTGACATGAAAGAAATATTAAACCGTATAGCAAGTCTTCACTAAAAGAATTCTCCTTTGAAACATATCATGGAAAAAAAAATTATACCCCCGGTTTTTCCCCAGATTAATGTCCCACAAGTGAGTGAGAAGGGACTTTCTGAACTCATTCTTGATGTTCAGAAAAGACTCAATATTCAACTCACCAGTTACAAACAGGATTATATCAAACGAAGGCTTCTTTCACGGATGAATTCAACCAGATCAAAGGATTTTGTTGAATACCACCAGTATCTGAAGACTCATCCAGAAGAAGAAGAAAAACTCAGGAATGCACTGACAATAAATGTCACAAAATTTCTTCGCGATCCTGATGTATTCAACCTGATTGGGAGAGAGATCTTTCCATCAATAATCCAGGAGAAGAGATCCATAAAAATCTGGAGTGCTGGTTGTTCATCAGGAGAAGAGCCCTATACCTATGCAATACTCCTGTATGATCAGGCAAAACCCGGGGTTTCACTCAGTAATGTCATCACCGCAACAGATATCGATGAAGTAATTTTAAAGAAGGCTAAAGATGGAATTTATGAAAAGAGCGCCCTGGAAAACCTGAGTGATTCCCAGATTAACAGACATTTCGATAAAACTGAAGATGGGAAGTTCCGGATAAAAGATCATATCCGGAATATGGTTCGGTTCCAGTCTCATGATCTCATGAAAGGAGTCCCTGTCGCACGGATGTTTGACGTAGTATCATGCAGAAATGTAACGATATATTTTAATGAACAACAAAAGAAGGATCTTGTAAAACTTGTTCATGAGAGTCTTGGAAATAATGGGTACTATATTATGGGAATGTCTGAATATATGTCAAAAGATGTCGAACACCTGTTCAGACCCTATAAACCCATGCTGAAAATTTTCCAGAAAGCAGCGTAAAAAATTGATTATCCCCTTTTTAGAAATCCCTTTTTTCGTGGAATTGGTTCCAGGCCTGACAATTCCCGGTTTTTATCGATCTTTTCTTCATGCGCTTTAATTTCGCTGTAAATAATATAAAAATTCAGACCTACCAGGATCAGAACAAAGAAAGTACTAATAAACAACGCCAGACCCTGGGGGCGGATTTCCTCCACAGTCCACATGATATAGAGCACCAGAAGTAACCCAAATAAATAAAATGGTCCCCACATTCTGATGTTCAGGATTTTCATGTGTGCTTCCAGATTTCTTTTCATACGATATCAATCTCACGGAGTGATCACCATTCGACACATACAAGTGCATCACATCAGGTGAAGATAGATAACTAAGGCAGTCCAATGATTACCATATGAAAATAATCAGGGTTCCAATTGGCATACATATCATTGCTATCCTGATGGTGTGTGCATTTATAACCGGATGTGTTGAGGTGACACCTCCAGCAGGGGAACAGGAAGCATCAGCATATGGACCGGTTTCGCAAGGGAGCGGGGATATGAAAGATCTGGTAAAAGGTCAGAATCAGACCGTGACTCCTCCGGTTCAGTCACCAGGTCCATCAGATCAGCAGGGAGCAACTGAGCCAATTTCTCCTTCTTCACCTGAAACACCATTACCACCGGTTGAAAATGAATCTTTTGTGAAAGTTACTCCGAAAGATTACAGTCAGCTGAAAGGAGACACACAGACTTCATATCTCCCCTATAACCGACCAATATCAACAGACAACCGGCAATTTCTGACAATATATGAGATATTAAATCAGTCATTTGTGAAAAATGCCTCTGCATATGCATATCACCTTGTCACGCCACCCCTCTATATTGAATTAGGATTTTATCCGAAAATGGTAACAGACGAGCAGGAAGTATATAAAAGAACCGGAGATAAAGAAGGAACTATTAAGTATACCAAAGTCAGGCCGTCACAGGATGCATGGTTTGAAATGCGTGTATATGATATGGATACAAACCAGGAGATTTTACGGGAGGGATATGGAAAAACATACAGTCTGACCAACAAAACAGCAGCAATCCGCAGGGCTGGGACCTTCCAGTTTGACTTTATGGGTGACTCAATTGCTGCAGATATTGCGATGAAAATTCCGGTTGATAATTCCACAGTGAATGCATATTCAAATGTAAGTTCACTTATTGAAGATAGAAAAATCAAGTCCGGATTATTACCAGCAGTATTTCTGCAGGAGACAGATATGGGACAGGGATGGCAGAGAACCGGCGATCTTATTCACACTCCGGTGAAATATTCATCAATTTTAATTCTACCCTCATCAGGCTCGAAACTGACTCAGGATATTTCCAAATTCCCAGGTTCTCAGGATGCAGTTACACAATATGCACAGACGAAATCCGCGAATTCAGGAGAGACCCATATAGCCATAACCGCCGGTGATGAAGGGTATGGATTTGAGTCAATCAGAAAAACAGGTGTGGTTTTCAGACAGGGGCCATATCTT
>NZ_JAIWNS010000207.1 GCF_020216685.1 Methanospirillum hungatei
CGATTCAAAAACAGATCGAATTCACCCATGATTATCAGGTTCTGGGATTGCAAAAAGCAATCTGGCAGGATCTTTCCCGGTGCTTTCAGAAAGCATCCGATCAGTTTGATACAGGGAGGATAACGGTTAAAGAACATCTGTCTGGGATAGAGATCTTTGCTGATCCGATGCTCGAGAAGGTCATATACAATCTGATTGACAACGCCCTTCGGTATGGTGGTCCCACGCTCTCGAAGATATTTGGATATTACCGTACAGATGGTGAAGATCTGATATGGATTATTGAGGATGACGGAGCGGGTGTTGCCCCGGGGATGAAGGATCAGATCATGCAGAGAGGGGTCGGCTGTAATACCGGATTCGGACTCTTTCTTTCAGCAGAGATCCTCTCCATCACCGGTATGACCATCACCGAGACCGGTACAGAGGGGGAGGGGGCCAGATTTGAGATCAGAGTTCCAAAAGGGATGTTTCGATCTGGAAGCGACCATAAGGCGGGGGATACAGGATGACAGATATCGGATCAGGCCAAGCGATTCCAGGATTTGGGGAGATATCCTATGAGGCATTTTTTTCAAACGCACCAATTGGTATCTTTGTTGCCGACGAGCAGGGCAGATATGTCTTTGTAAATGATGCTGCCTGCACCATGACCGGGTATCCGAGAGATGAGCTCATCGGAAAAAATCTCATGCAGTTCATCTACCCTGATGACCGTGAATTTGCATATCGACACTTCGCACAGGTCAAAGAGACCGGATCTGCGGTAGGGGACTGCCGGTATGTCACGAAGTCTAACGAGATCAGATACTGGGAAGTAAAGGCAGTCAGAATTTCTGATACCTGTTATATCGGGTATACATCAGACATTACCGATAAAAAACGTTCAGAGCATGAAATTTTACGAAAGAATGAAGAACTTCAGGCAACTTTTGAAGAACTTTCATCAACTGAAGAGGAGCTGAAGCAGCAACTTGAAGAGATCCTCTCGGCACAGGCAGAGATTGAAGAACGTGAGCAGAAATATCGCCTTTTATTCAACACCAGCGAAGCAGGGATTGCTCTGCATGAGATCATCTGCAACGATGAGGATGATCCGGTTGATTACCGGTTCCTTGAGATAAACCCGGCATTTGAGAAGATGACCGGACTTTCAGCTAAAGATATCATCGGAAAGCGGGTAACTGAAGTCCTGCCCGGTGTAGAGTCATATTGGATAGATACATATGGAAAAGTAGCACGTACCGGAAAGACAGTACATTTCGAGAATTTCAGTCATGAACTCGGAAAATATTACGAGGTCACTGCATACTCCCCGGTCAAGGGCCAGTTTGCAACCCTTATACAGGATGTAACCGAGCGGAAGATACAAGAGATACAGCTCAAAGAGACGAACAGCTTCCTTGAAAATCTTATAAATCATGCAAATGTGCCCATTATTGTCTGGGATCCCTCATTCACCATCACACGAATAAATCACGCATTCGAACTTCTGATTGGGAAGGCTGCTGATGAGATCGTGGGGAAAAACCTTGAGACCCTCTTCCCTCCTGATGAGGCAGAACGCTCGATGCGGCTCATACGGACAACCCTTGAGGGGGTCAGGTGGGAGACCGCAGAAATTCCCCTTTTGCATAAAGATGGTGAGATAAAAACGGTCCTGTGGAACTCGGCGACCATTTATGATCCTGATGGGATGACACCTCGTGCAACCATCGCCCAGGGCAGGGATATTACCGCAGAACGGCAGCTTGAGCGGGAAAAAGATGAGGCTGCCGCCCAGATACAGGAAAATATTGCAAAACTCGCCATACTCAATGACGGAATCAGAAATCCCCTCACCATAATCGCAACATTCACTGAAATGGCTGCGGATACACAGATTGCAGACCTCATTCTTGCAGAGATAAGCAGGATAGATGAGATGGTAAACAGCCTTGACCGGGAGTGGATAAAATCTGAAAAGATACTGAACTTCCTAAAGAAGCATGATTTCGAAAAGACCGGATTTGACATCAGCAATTACCCGGATGTATTTCCAGATGCCAGCAAGAAAGGAGAAAAACCGGGTTTTTACCCGTCCGGCAGATATGAACTCTTTATCGAAGAGCTCCAGGCACAACTCTATACCATCCTGGACAGTATTGATGCCCTGATTTATGTAGCCGATATGGAGACGTATGAAATCCTCTATCTGAATAAACAGGGCCGTTATATATTTGGAAATATCCTGGGCCAGAAATGTTACACCTATTTCCAGAATAATGCAGAAGGTCCCTGCCAGTTCTGCACAAATCACCTCCTCGTTGATGAAAAAGGACCAACAGGTGTGTACCGGTGGGAATATTACAATACCAGAACCGGAAGATGGTTTGACTGCCGGGACCGGGCCATCAGGTGGACTGACGGAAGACTGGTGCGACTGGAAATTGCTACTGACATAACAGAGAAGAAACATAAAGAAGAAGCACTCAAAGAGATGACAGAAGAACTGAATCGGTTCTGGAACGGCAGCCTGGATCTCCTCTGTATTGCAGATACCGATGGATACTTCAGGAAGTTAAACCCGGAATGGGAATCAGCTCTTGGATATTCCCTGTCAGAACTGGAAGGAAAACGATTCCTTGATTTTGTGCATCCTGATGATCTCTCCTCTACACAAAAGGCAGTCTCAACTCTTGACAGCCAGGAGGCCATTTTAAATTTTGTAAACCGGTACCGGCATAAGGACGGCTCATACCGGTGGATAGAATGGCGGTCGTTCCCGTTTGGAAAGTATATCTATGCATCGGCACGTGATATTTCAGAAAATAAACGAAAAGAAGAGGAGATCACAAGAAGTGAGGAACGGTTCAGGACTCTTGTGAATGCAATCCAGGAGACGATGTCTGTCATTGACCGGGACGGGACATTCATCTATGCAAATGCCACCGCAGCAAAGAATCTTTCAGGAAAGGACCCCTCTTTTGTTATCGGAAAGAACATCAGGGATTTTGTATCTGAAGAGAAAGCTGAAGAGCTTATTCACAATTACCGGACAACCATAGATACCGGCATTCCGTTTACCGGTGAGGTTCCGGTAATGATGCAGGGGGAGCTCAAATACTTTTATAACCGGCTGATTCCGTTCAGATTTTCCCCTGATGATGAGCAGGCAGTCCTCTCCCTTTCCCTGGATATTACGAGGCAGCATGCTATCAGGGAAGAACTGACTCTTCGGGAGGAGCAGTACCGGAGAATTGTTGATACTGCTGAAGAGGGCATCTGGCAGATGGATGGACAGAAGAATACGGTATATGTAAATCCACGGATGGCAGAGATGCTCGGGTTTACTCCTGAAGAGATGCTGGGAAACAATGTCACGTCATTCATGCCGCCAGAGGAACTTGATCATCACTCACGAAGGATGATCCACCGGATGCATGGAGAGAATGAGCGGTATGAACAGGAGTTTGTGAAAAAGGATGGAACCCGGATCTGGCTGCATGTATCTGCAACCGCTCTGGTATCTGCAGATGGAACCTTCAACGGCTCTTTTGCAATGTTTACCGACATCACCGAACAAAAGAGGGCAGAGAAGGCTCTTGTTGAGAGTGAAACGAGGTTTTACGAACTCTTCAATAATCTGCCTGTTGCAGTAGCCATTTATCGGCCGGTCGATAACGGAAATGATTTCATCTTTACAGATTTTAATCGTGCAGGTGAACAGATTGAAAGGATAGAAAGAGCAGACCTTATCGGGAGAAGTGTTCTTGATGTCTTTCCCGGGGTCAGGGATTTTGGTCTTTTTGAGGTTTTTCAGCGGGTATATATGACAGGGAAGCCTGAGAAATTCCCGATATCATTTTACAAGGATAACCGTGTTGAAGGGTGGAGGGAGAATTATGTCTATAAACTTCCTTCCGGAGAGATTGTCGCTATCTATGAAGATGTAACCGGACGTAAGCAGGCAGAACATGAACTCTTCGTCCTTTCCCGTTCACTATCAGAAGCGATGAAGATTGCAAAAATGGCAGCCTGGGAGTATGATCTGAAAAGTGGGATGTTTAATTTTAATGACTTGTTTTATTCCATGCTCAAGATAACGGCTGCAGAAGCCGGCGGTTACCAGATGTCAGCTGATGAGTTTGCAGACAGGTTCATCGTCCCGGCATATGCAAGTCAGGTACGCGAAACAATACAAAAGGCAACAGAATCCTCTGATCCCGAATTCGAGATGACAATCGAGGGAGAACTTTGCCGTCCGGATAACAGCACCTTCTGGGTGACCACCTGGCTGAAGACTGACCGGGATGATGCAGGAGAGATTACCAGGCTCTTCGGGGTCAACCAGGATATAACCGAACGAAAAGAGATGGAGATTAAACTAAAAGATTCTACGCAGAAGTTACTACTCCTCACTCAGATCAACCGGCATGACATCTTTAATGAGCTGACTGCAATGCATCTCATGCATGACCTTGCCCTGGAAACGGGAGATCTTGAGGAGATCTACTCACTTATCCGGAGCTCAAAAGAAGGTCTCCGGAGGATTGAGAGAGTATTACAATTTACCAGTGAGTACGATAATTTTGCGTCCTCACAGAGTATGTGGCTGGTACTCCACCGGATCATAGACTCAATTCGGGAAGAAGTTGCTGGAGGGGATATCCTTTTTGAAAATTCTGTTCCGGAGAACATTGAGGTTTATACCGATCCGATGATTCAAAAAGTTTTCAAGGCTCTGTATGAAAATGCCATTCGTCATGGTCAGACCCTGACAAAAGTCCGGTTTTACACCCAGGAGCGTGAGGGAGGTCTGATAATTTTCTGCGAAGATGACGGTGTAGGAATTCCAGAACACGAGAAAGATGCAATCTTCTCCTATGGTCATGGAAAACATACCGGTATTGGCCTCTTTCTTGCCAGAGAGATGCTTTCGGTCAACAACCTGACCATATGCGAATCTGGAGTGGAAACAAAGGGGTCAAGATTTGAAATTCACGTCCCTATAGGGAAATGGAGATATAGAAGAAGTCATTCTGATAGCCCTACAGATCCAGACAGAAGAGAGCATATAGGGGAATAGATCGTATCGATGAATCTGATCCAAAATTTTTCGGCGAAACACGAATTGCATAGGGGGGGTTATACAGTTCGAAGTATCGCATCAGACTTTTTGATCGTACATTATCAGAAGATTTTACCTCTATCGGTATCACATATCCCTGTTTATTCTGGATGATAAAGTCTACTTCAGCACGACCCTTTGATTCCCAATAATACGGGGTATACCCATTCACAACCAACGAAAAGCATACAAAGTTCTCAGTGATAGCCCCCTTAATTGTATCAATATCAGACCGTTCCTCACGCATAACATGAGCAGGAATGCAAAAGTGATTATGAAGAAGTCCTGTATCAGCCATGTAAATTTTAAAAAAAGTCGGCTCGACATATACAGAAAGAGGGAGTTTCCCTTCAGAAACTCTGTGGCAGATATTTACTATTCCTGAACATTAAACCAGGTTATTATACCGGGTTTTGCCAAATTCCAGAATTGAAAATGTTTTCCCAACCTGCCGTGCTCCCTGAATAATAAGAGGCTTTCTCCGGGGATCAGCTTTCCATGCATCCAGACGGGAGATGATCTTACGTTCCATTTTCTGTACGAAGAGTACACTTTTTGGATCATAAAAGTGTTGCGAGAGTACACTTTTCTGAACGTTCTCTCAAAACAGTCCCTTCACTATCCTTAGGGCTTTACTTCGATTCTCCGTCAGTTATGGACGCCGTATTAAAATTATGATGTTTTCGAAGGAACTCGAGGACCTTATCAGACTCCATCCACCGGTGATCCAGATCGTTCACGATGGAATCTATCTTTGCAACCTGCTCACTGATCTTCTCCGCAAATTCCACGTCATCAGACATACTTGCAAGCGTTAAGATGATACTTAAGGGATTGCGGATCTGATCATTGAGAACCGCTAATTTTGCAATATTCTTCTCTATCTGTCTGACTGCTGCAGTTTTTTCATCTTCGAGCTGCCGTTCCCGGGTGATATCTTTTCCTGAAGCAAGAATCCCAATGAATTTTCCAGAAGGAGAGCGAATAGCGTGCATAAACCATGAGATGAACCGGGGTGAACCATCACTGATCAGAATTTCCCCTTTCAACCGTGAACAATCTCCATACCAGCCCTGGAAGAATTCATGGAAGAATTGCCGTGTCAGAGCCCATTCGGAGGGGGGAAGAAAGTGATCAAACCAGTTTTTTCCAATTACCTCATCATGCGAAAGACCCAGAAACTCACACCCCCTCCGGTTGATAAGGGTAATTGTTCCATGCCGGTCAAATGCCAGGATCATAACCTCGGCAACGTTGAGGTACTGGTGTGCACGTTCACGCTCAAACCGGACTCTTTCAGCGGCTTTTACCTGCTCGGTGATATCATATGCAATCCCGATAACCCCGTTGATACTATGATCCGGTCCGGTCATCGGGGTGAGCGAAGTCTGAAAGATTACTCCGTTATGATCGTATTCAAAGGTCACCTCTTCTCCATGGAGTGCACGGATATGTGCATCTATAGCCGGATGACTCCCTTCATGAGATTGAAAAAAATCATGAAGATTCTGCCCGACGACCTCTCCGGGGGTAAGACCGATAAGAGAGAGCCCCTTTCCTTCTGATAGAAGATAATTCAGTTCCCGGTCAACAACCCAGAGAGTAGCCGGAACCTGCCGGGTAATAAACCGTAATTGTTCCTCGCGCTTACGGATTTCATACTCCGCCTGGGCAAGCTGCTGGTACTGGAGACGCAGTTCATCCTGCTGGGCGAGAAGTTCCTCATTTAATACAGAGATTTCAGTATTCTGAACAATAAGAGAGTCATAGAGTTTTTGGTAATCCTCAGTGTATTCAGGTATTTTCTGGAGAGGATGCTGATCAGGAGTATCAGGGAGAGGAGAAGGGATCTGGCGCCTTGAGTTATCCATTGTACAACTCCTGATTCAGATGAGAATATTTGATTTCATCGCAGACATGAGAGTCCAAAGAACGTTTTTTAGAAGAGTTAATACTGATGGTAAGACCAGTAGATTGCATAAACCTGATGAAAAGTGGTTCATAAGTTGATAAATAAGTTATATTGTGCCGTGCATATTCAAGCCATACGGCATCACAAAACCGCAAGACCGTCATTTCAATATCAGGAGTCTAAAATAATTATGAAATTGAGATATATTATTATTACTGATTCATATCTGATATCAACTTTCGGACATCTATCCAGATGACCAGTTCTTTTCTACTCTCACCCCGCTCTCCCACTTCTTTCTTTATTATACCCAGAATATGCCCCCCTTCTTCACTGCCACCCCGTGCAGCCTGATCAATGTCCGTGACCGGAACGGTCAGTACCGAAGTCACCTCATCCACAACGATTCCGGTTTTTTGTGACGAGACCGTATCATCCATGACAATGAACCGGAGATCTGCTGTAGAAGCATCCCTGGCCGCTGATATCATGAGAAGCTGGCGAAGGTCAATGATGGTCGTTATCTCGCCTCGGAGATCAATAATTCCCCTGATATGGGAGGGTGCATGAGGAAGAGGGGTGATTTTTGAGGCTTCAACGATCTCACGGACATCGAAGAGATTCACCGCAAACTTATCTTCTCCGATGATAAATTCAACAACCTGGATCTCATCTTCCTGTTCATTGTTGCCAGCATGAGTTTTAAGTTCAGCGATTTCCATGTTTCCCTCTAAATTTTAAACTTCGCCATCTCACGGGAGACAATTTCCACGATCTCATTCACATTTGCAACTATCTTACTGATCTGATCAATAGAAGCCGAAGCTTCCTGGGTTGCAGCTGCTGCATCCCCTGCTTCTTTTGCAGTATTCTGTACAAGACCGCTTACTTCATTGATGCTTGCGGTCACCTCTTCTACTGATGCTGCCTGCTCTTCTGATGATGAAGCCACATCGGTTGCATTTCGGGTAATATCATCAATAGACGTGGCAATCTTCTCAAATGCTCCAAGTGTTTCTGAAAGGGCAGAACTTCCCATGGCAACAGTCTCTCCGGCATGACCCATGGCATCATTCGCCTTTTTCGCCTTTGTCTGGAGCGTCATTATCATATCTGCGATGTTCTCGGCTGACTGGCGTGAATCCTGGGCGAGAGATTTGACTTCCGCTGCAACTACTGCAAACCCTCGTCCTGCTTCACCGGCCCGTGCTGCTTCGATTGCTGCATTCAGGGCAAGAAGGTTGGTCTGGTTTGCGATATCTGAAATGAGACGAACAATCTTACCGATCTCATCCATCTGCTGATTGATGTCCTTGACAATCTGGTCTACTTCAGATGATGACCGCTTGATCTCCTCCATCGCAGTCTCGGATTTTTGTGCCAGTTCGACCCCGTTCTTTGCATACCCGTTTGCTTCAGTTGCAGTGGATGAAACCTCCTCGGCACGGCGGGAAACTTCTGCAACGGTGATATTGAGATCTTCCATAGCCTTCAGAACCTGGTGAATACCGTCCTCTCCCCGCATTGCATTAGAACTAACTTCACCTGCATTTTTCGCAATCTGTTGTGCTCCGGCTGAAACCTCCTCAATACTTGCAGTAGCTTCTTCAGCATTAGAAGCAAGGTCAAGGAGCTGTTTATTGATAAGCCCGACAGCTGCCGATATCTGAATACCGATATTGTTCAGGGCGTCCTTAAATTCTACCCAGTCACCAGCGACCTTCAGTGATGGATCCACTCGTGCAGCAAAGTTGGAGTTTGCATATTCTTTGGAAACGCGAAGGGCTTCGTTCACCGGGACGATGACACTGTCCAGTGTCTCATTGACCCCTTGTACAATCTTCCGGAAATCGCCCTGATGTCTGGAGGCATCTGCACGGGTTTTAAGTTTTCCATCAAGTGCTGCCCTGGAAAGCATATTTGCATCATCGACCAGAGCGTGGACAGCAT
>NZ_JAIWNS010000208.1 GCF_020216685.1 Methanospirillum hungatei
GACATCGGCCATTCCCTCCTTTTCCAGCTCCATCGGAACCTGATATATATCCGGAGCGGTTGCCGCACTGATGATCCCGTTCTGGGGTATATCACAGAGTGATGAGAGTTTCTTCTTCGTATGTGAGTTTAACGGTCTCTCACTCCGTCCAACAATGATGTCGGTAAATATTCCCAGTTCACGAAGTGCCTTGATCGAGTGCTGGGTCGGTTTTGTCTTCAGATCCCCCATGGAGTCCGATGGCATGAGGGTGACATGAACCAGAGCACGATCTGCCGTGGCTAGTTCACTTCTCATCTGCCTGACTGCTTCAAGGAATGGCATGCTCTCAATATCACCGACTGTTCCCCCGACTTCAACGATGCAGATGTCAGCCGGTTTCCCGTCAAAGACCTTCTCTTCTGCAGCAGATCTGATGCAATCCTTGATCTGGTCAGTGATATGCGGTATTATCTGAACGGTCTGACCCAGGTAGTCGCCACGACGTTCCTTGTCGATGACCATCCTGTACACTTTACCGGTGGTGATATTATGGGAGGAGTTAAGTTCGATATCCAAGAAACGCTCATAATTCCCAAGGTCCAGGTCAACTTCACCACCGTCATGCAGGACAAAAACTTCTCCATGCTGGGCCGGGTTCATGGTCCCCGCGTCAATGTTCAGGTATGGATCAATTTTTACTGCAGTAACCTGATATCCCCGGTTTTTTAAAAGCCGCCCGATGGATGCTGCGGTAATACCTTTTCCAAGACCACTCATAACACCCCCGGTAACAAAAATATACTTCACGTGACTCCTCCGAAAACCTGCAGAAAGGTTAACCCTTATCCCTCATTTACCCTGTGCCGGCACCCTGCCTGACTATAAAAGAAGCGGTGCACCGTGCGAGAAGGTTCCCGTCTTTCGCATCAGTGATGGAGGCTTCGGCATAAATCATCGTTCTGCCCTTTCTGACTACGGTACCATCTGCAAAAATAGTGCCTTCCCTGACTCCCCTGATGAAATGAGTGGTACAGGAGACGGTTGCAATGGTATCGCCTTCGGATAGCAGGGTATAAATTGCAAGAGCAATCGCCTCGTCACCAAGGGCAGTATAGAGTCCTCCCTGGAGCCATCCTTCACCGTTCTTCATATCATCCCTGACCGCCATACGTAGCCGGGCTTTTCCATCTCCGAAGGATTCAGGCTCGATACCCATAAGACAGAAGAAAGGGTTTGCCTCTCTACCCCGGTTTTTTATCTCATTCAGATAACTCATACTTACATATGCATGGTACAGGTGCATGAGATTGACGATAAAAATGGGGAATGCATATGAGTATTTCAGGTGAACCTGTTAGGGTACGAACTCATTCTCCAGCATTATGAATCATCCATCTGTCAGTATTGTTATCCCTGCATATAACGAATCAGGCCGTATCAGGCCACTTTTGTCAGAATTAACAGATTCGGACCTTGAGTTTATTTTTGTCTGTGACGGAACTGATGACACCGCTGATATCATTCAGGATTATAAAAAAAACCATCCTGATATGACCATCAAATGTCTTACCTTTCCCCACCGGCTTGGGAAAGGGGGAGGGGTCAGGGCAGGATTTACCGTCGCATCAGGATCCCTGGTCGGGTTTATGGATGCTGACAACTCAACAAAGGTCTCCGAACTGGTCCGGCTCTCCCGCCTTATGAGAGATCATGACGGGGTCATCGGTTCCAGGCACCTTCCCGGTCAGATTCTTCAGAGAAAACAACCCCTGTTCAGGCGCATCCAGAGCAGGATATTCAACGGCCTCATCCGGCTCCTGTTTGGTCTCCCCTTTTATGACACCCAGTGTGGCGCGAAAATTTTTAAGAAAGAGGCTCTTGATGCAGTTCTTCCAGATCTCCGCTCAAATGGATTTGAGTTTGATGTGGAACTGCTCTGGCATCTCTCAAGGAAGGGATACTCGCTCATCGAAGTCCCGGTCATCTGGAATGATACTCTTGACTCGCGGCTTCGGCTGTCAGATACGTTGTCAATGCTCGCAACCCTCGTCCGGATACGGTTTCATGTATGATCACGACAAAAATGGGAAAATCTTTCACTTTTGAGAAGAACGCCTGATTCTGACAGAATCTGCATGAGCTGACAGACCCTCAGCCTCTGCAATCGTCTCCACAACATCGCCAATCATCTCAAGGCCCTCCCGGTCGATCATCTGGATAGTTGAAGTCTTGGTGAAATGTGCAACATTCAGACCAGAATAGTACCGGGCATTACCGGCGGTCGGGAGGACATGGTTTGTACCGGATGCATAATCTCCGCAGGCAACTGCTGCATACGGACCGATAAATATCGATCCGGCATTTTTTATTTTTCCAAGCAGGGAGAAGGAATCCCTGACCTGTATTGCCAGGTGTTCAGGTGCGATTTTATTTGATGCCTCTGCTGCCTCGTCCAGATCCTTCACGATAAGATATCCTGAGCGCTCAAGAGATTGTGAAATGATCTCTTTCCGATCAGCCTCTGCAGTCAGTCGGGCAATCCACTTCCCCACCTCGTCAGCAAGCTGAGTACTTGGGGTTATCAGCATGGACGCTGCCAGCGGGTCATGCTCAGACTGGGCAAGGATGTCAGCGGCGATGAAGTCAGGTCTGGCATCCTCGTCGGCGATGATGGCGATCTCAGACGGTCCTGCCGGAAAGTCTATCTCCACGGTATCACGAACCATCATCTTTGCTGCGGTCACGTACCGGTTCCCCGGACCGACGATCTTCTCGACCGGAGCCATACTTTCAGTACCATATGCCATGGCAGCAATTGCCTGTGCTCCTCCTGTCAGGTATACCTCGTCAACTCCGGCGATATCACAGGCGACAAGGGTAAGAGGGTGAACCGGTGGCGGCGTGCAGCATATGACCTCCTTGACTCCTGCCACTTTTGCTGGAATTGCACACATGAGAGCAGTTGAGGGGTAACTTGCCCTCCCGCCCGGAACATAGATACCAATCCGTGAAAGCGGGGTTGTCTTTACCCCCAGGGAGATCCCCGGCTCTGTTTCTGTTATCCAGAAGTCCTCACGGCGCTGGAGTTCATGGAATCTGCTGATTCGTGCATATGCTTCAGATAATGCCTCGGCTAACTCCGGCGATACCTCTTCGTATGCTGCATCCCAGTCCTCTTCGCTCAGTCTGACTGCTTCTGGACGGACTTTATCAAATTTTTCAGCATAATCAAGGAGCGCTGCATCGCCACGAGCTCTGACTTCCGAAATGATCGCCTCAACCGGCCCCCTGACTTCATCAAGTGTGTCTTTCTGTCTTATCAGCCAGTTCTCGAGTGTTACCGGACTCCAGCTCATGGGTAGTACATGGATGTATGGCTCAAAAAAGTGATATGACAGAGCGGACCTGAATCGGGTGCCGGACCGATACTATGAGGATGCCGCTTCGCTGTCCCATCTCCAGATGTAAAAATCAGGTGCAGGACGCGCAATTTTTCCCCGTAACAGGTCGGTAAGCATCTTGTAAAGATTGAGGTAGAGGAGAAGGAGTTCCTCTGTTTTTCCTTCAGACTCTGTTTTCAGCCGGATCAATCCTTTTACATACTCTTCCATCCCGTCACATGCGGAAATATCGGCTGGCATGATATCAGAGGGATTGACTTTCCTGACATTGAATACATCATCAACCGAGACCGCCATTTCTGTTTCACTGACGGCTCCTTTGTGGATGATAAGTGTTCTATGTCTTTTATTATCTGCCCGGTCCATGCCAAGAAGGGGTGCAATATTGATGACCGGTATCATGTCCTCACCCCATTGTGCCATACCTTCGATATACGGGGGAGCATCATAGACATCGATGGTCTGAAGGGGGCGGACAAATTTGTCTATGATGTCTCCATCAATCAGATAATGATCCCTTCCCAGTAATATCTCAACGAGTGTCAGATGTTCCTGCATGCTAGTAAAATCCGTTCTGTTTTTTTATCTTATCTGTTCCCTGTATATACCCTTTGGTATTGTCTCCTCCTGCTGCAAAATATATCCATATCCTGAACCAACAGTACTTCTGTTGAAGACCGGGCCTGAATATATACCGATCCATGAGGGGGTATGATGGAATGACGACAAAAAATGATGCACTTCATCGGTTATTGCTTTTTGCCCTTGGGGATGGTCTGTACGGGGCACAGGTCTCATATATCCGTGAGATAGTACCTGACCAGGTGAAAAATCCCCTTCCTGGCGCACCTGATTTTATCCCCGGCATCATTAATATCAGATCTGACGTCATAAAGGTCATCGATATCAGAAGAATTATCCCGCTCGGAAAGGAACGGGCAAAGAAGAAGATCATCGTCTTCGTCCCTGAAGATGCCCACAGTACGCGTTTTGGTATCCTGGTCGATGATGTGTACGGGATTATGGAGGTACCTGATACTGTTGTATCTCATCTTGACCGGTCTGATGCAAAAATTCAGAATAATTTCATGCTCGGGTTTATGAAAATTTCACTAGATACATTCCTGCACCAGAATGGACGACAGTTCGCGGCTGGCGAAGATGACCTTGTCTGGATCGACTTTGAAGATCTTATCCGTACGATCACCGACGGGGACCAGGCGGATTCTATTGTTTTCCGTCTCACTGCTCTTTTCAATCCGCAATATCTGCTCTCTGGAGAATGGAAAAAGAATGCTGGAAAGATGAAAGCATAAGGGATTAGATCACCAGTTTCAGCTTTGAGTCTTTTCCTTTCAATAATCCCAGTTTTTTCATATCATTGAGGACCGATTCAATATATGCCGGCGAGAGGTGAAAGCCGATCATGATTGTATCATCTTCAAGCGGCAGGGTCTTATGGATAAATTCAGACATCAGCTGCTCTTTTGTTGCCCGGCCATCCTTCTGAATAATCCCCAGAATCTCTGCGACTAATACCTGTTTCACCTGGAGGTTGGCGAAGAATTTTTCTGTTTCCTCCTCATTATCAGTCTTTTTGAAGTATTCTTCCAGTTCTCTCAGATCTTCCAGGTATATGACGTCAGGCCCTGTGGTAACGACATAGGTAGAGGTTTGCCGAGCCTCAAGGCTCCGGATGATCTCCCACTTTTGTAATGCCTCTTCCCTGAATGGGGGAATTTCATCACCGAACAGGGACATGACCGCGTCATCAGGAGAGATGGTGCCTTTCAGAATCATCCCTTCCTCATCTATGTCAAGGAGATTATTGAGCCCCAGAATTTGTGTAACTGTGGCTTCTCTTAAAAATGCCTCCATATCTTCTTCGGTTTCAGGCACCGCGCCATCCCTGACAAAGACATTGAAAAGCTTCGTGTTGATGTGATCTCCCGGTTTATGGCTGATGAATGTCTGCTCCAGGTAGTCTCTTTCATGGATGAGATCCTGTAACCCCTCTTCAAAGGCCATCACTAACTTTTCAAATCCTTCCTCCCCGGCATCACGGATACGTGCTATCTCTTCTTCAAAAATTCCTTTTAACGCTTTGAAGGGTGCTTTGTATACCACCCTGCTTTCCAGTTCCACTTTGGTCTTCAGGCTGGCAGAGATGTTCAGATCTCGAAAAATCTTTACACAACCCTGTGCTTTTCCTTCCGAAGAAAACCTGATCTCTTCTTCAAGTACCATGACTAGCACATACCTCAGCCCGGTACCTGATATTCTAGCTGGTCGGCTGGGAAAAAAAGGGATTTATTCAGCGATCCGTTTGAGGAGCCAGGTCATATTGATCCCAAGGGTCTCCATGCATTCCATTCCTTCTTCGTCTGAGTCGACCTCCCCCGGAAGTCTTCCAAGACCCATGTTCCAGTAGGATGATCCGGGCACTATCATCTGGCACATCAGGAACAGATGGTTGATGGTATCAAACGCATGAATAGCTCCTCCTCTTCTGGCCGATATGACCGCAGCACCTACCTTGAACCTGAGAAAGTCACCACCTGACCTGCTTAACATACCGGTCCTGTCAATGAGAGCCGTCATTTCGGCAGTGACGTCTGCAAAGTACGTTGGTGACGCGAAGATTATCCCGTCGGCCTCCCGCATCTTCTCAACATATTCATTCAGATCATCGGTCTGGTTTGCACATTGTCCATTCCTGGTTTCATAACATTTCATACAGGCAAGGCATCCATGCAATGGTTTTCCACCGATCCGAACCATTTCAGTCTCTATCCCGTTTGATTCCAGAATATCAAAGACTCGGCGGACCAGGTGCTCTGAATTCCCATCCGGACGGGGGCTTCCAAGAAATGCAACTACCTTCATAAATCATACATGAGTGAGGGAGATTGATAAAATCCACGCAGGGATTATCCGATGCTCCCTCTTAGAAAAAACCACTCAAAGATCCAAAGAGGATACCAAATGCAATAAGTGCGACTCCGACGAAGATGACCGGGTTCCAGCTCAGGATCTTAGCCCCGTCCAGAGGTCCGACCGGGAGTAAATTAAATGCGGCAATCATCGCATTGACTTTGACGCCCACAAGGCCGATGATCGCAAGTAAAACTGACCCTGCTGACTGACCGACAATTATCAGGGCGGCAAAGGGTATTAAGAGGATGAGATTGCTCACCGGGCCGGCAAGGGATATCTTTCCATTCTCTTCCCGTGAGATATAATTACCATATATCATGGTAGCTCCCGGAGCTGCAAAGACAATTCCTGCGAGTGCAGCCATGGCAACGGCAACTACCAGCATCATACTGTTCATCTGAAACTCTGCCCAGTATCCGTACTTCATTGCGGTAAATTTGTGAGCCATTTCATGTACAATGAAGGCGATTCCCGCTGTGACAAGGGAGATTATAAAGAACTGTCCGATGATGAACGGATCAAGCCGCTGCCCCCATACCATCGCAAGGGTAAATGCTGCAGAAAGAGCAAGCCAGGCAACCAGAAGGTCACGTCTTTCATGAGGGGGGATTTTTTCCCATATATACATGGCATATCTGTATGTTGTAATCATACAATGGTTTGACGGATACCATAATTTACCGTGATAGTACAGCTCGAGTGGATTACCCCTGAATAAAAGATTTCAGTATGTGGGTGAAAAAAGTACATAACAATAGTATCAACGGAATGAAATGGAAACAAAAAGTGTCGATCACTATTTTGAAAATCTTTTCAGGTATTCTTCATACAGCGTTGGGCAGACTCAAGAAATTCCTGAAATACGATGGAAAGATGGGAAAGGTTCATACATTATCTGTGGTGATGCACTCACAATATTGGAAAAATTGCCCGACTCTTTTATTCAAACTGTAATAACAAGCCCACCATACTATGGGATGAGGGATTATGGAATCCCTGGACAGATTGGCGCCGAAAGGTATCTGGATGATTATATAGCACATCTTGTCGCAGTATTCAGGGAGGTGAGACGGACTCTTACAGACGATGGAACAATATGGATCAATATTTCTGATTTTTACCTCATTGTACTCACTGTTTAAGGTATGCATGAGCCTCACAAATTTATTCGAATATTTGATGAGAAGACTTTTTATTTAATTTTTTGGATATAATCTGTGTTCAGTCACAACACATGGCATGAGTTTTTATATCTCATCATGAAAGTATTTCTTACCGATAGTGAAGACTCAGGGAAACAGTTGTCATTCCTGGTTGAAATTATACTGAATTCTGGTATCTGGCATTGGTAGGGGATGGATTATGAGATTTACTGGTCTTGAAGAATTACTCAAAGCAGAGATTAGCGAAGATGAAAAACTGAAAATACTTGCTGCACAGTATACAGAACGTCTGAAAGAGCAGAAATTACTCCTGGACTCTACACGCATCCTCGGAGACACATCACTCAGTCTTGAGGATGCTATCCGCCGTGTCCTTCGTGATATCCCGGATGCATTCCAGTACCCTGATATCTGTGAGGCATCTTTTGAATATACAACCCTGCAGGAAAAAACCGGTAAATTTAAAAAGACTCCCTGGTCCTTGTCCGTCGAGATGACCGCGTCAGACGGGCACCCCTGTGTCCTTGAGGTTGTATATCTGGAAGAAAAACCGGTCATGGACGAGGGGCCGTTTTTAAAAGAAGAACGTGCCCTGATAGATGCCCTTGGGGACATAATTCTGGTTGCAGTCAACCGGGCAATCCTGATGCATGATATTAACCGGCAGGCACATGAAAGCAGACTTTTGCAGAGGAAGGCAGAGTTTATCATTCAGAATGCCCCGGTGCCGATATTTGAAATTAATCCTGACCTCTCTATTGCGAAGACCAACTCAGCATATTCTCAGGTTACTGGTTATTCAACCGAACAACTCCTGAAGATGAACCTCTCCGAAATTACAGTGACCAAACGTACCGGAAGAACAGCACGGGATGCCATTGAAATGAAGACCGTTCTTTCAGGAGAGCTTGAACTTGATGTTCCGGCAGGGCAGAAGGTACTTGAATACCTCTATCTCCCGATCCTTGACGACAATGGTGATGTTCTATCAGTTATTAATTTTTATGTGGATAAAACAGCGGAGAAGACTGCAGTCAGGGATATTATCAGTCTGACTCAAGCTGCAAAAGCAGGCCAGCTTGATACCCGGGTTGATCCGGATAAATATGAGGGCGATCTTCTCCTGCTTGCCAAAGGGATTAATGACACCCTTGATGCGGTTATCGGCCCCGTAAATGTCGCTGCCGAGTATGTGGATCGTATCTCGAAAGGCGACATTCCCCCGAAGATCACTGATTCCTACAATGGTGACTTTAACGAGATCAAGAATAACCTGAACCAGTGCATTGATGCCGTCAACGATCTTATCGCAGACGCTGGTATGCTCTCCCGCGCCGCGGTTGAAGGGAAACTGGATACCCGTGCTGATGTAACAAAGCACCAGGGAGATTTCCGCAAGCTCGTCGAAGGTGTGAATGCCACCCTTGATGCGGTTATCGGCCCCTTGAATGTCG
>NZ_JAIWNS010000025.1 GCF_020216685.1 Methanospirillum hungatei
TGATCAACATGGGTCTTTCTCCGCATGAGAGAGTCGGACAAAAAATAGGAGAGGTCTTTCATCAGGCTGATACTGCCTTCCCTGAAGCGTAATTCCCAGGCTCTTATGGGAATTGTCACAACCGTGGAAGCTTCGTATCAAAACCGGAGGTATGTGCTGTTCACCTCTCCGCTGCGGGACGCAACAGATTCGATAACCGGGGCTATCGGGGTTGCTATAGATATTACAAATCAGAAGAAAATGGAAGAAGAAAGAAGAAGACTTCTGCTCCAGTTAGAACAGAACCTTGTTGAACTGGCCCTGCTGAATGACAAAATCAGAAACCCGCTCACGGTAATTTCCTCACTTGTTGAGATGCATGCACCTGAAATTGAAGAATCTGTTGCCATCTGTGTTCAGGATATCGATGATATCATCACCAATCTCGATAAAAGATGGGCAGAATCAGAAAAAACTGTGAGATTTTTACAGAAACATTATGGCATCGGGTTCCATCTGACCTGAGACCTCACTCCTCTTTCCAGCTATTCCGGCAATCTGCTGAAAGAAGGAAACAGAAAAATACCATCCATTCCTACACTATGTCTCACGAAGAACGTACCGAATATACAGGAGCATATACCATCCCGCCTCCTCCTCTGAAAAACCTGAAAGGTCCGGTGCTGGATAGCCCATGTGATCTGACCCTTGGAACCGTGATCCTGATCGTCTTTGGCATATTCATGCTCCTCTTCGGCCTGCTCACGTTCCTGATTCATGCCGGACTCCTCCCCTACAATCCGGACAGCACCTTTGGGTTACTCCTTGTCCTGCTCTCAATTCAGATGATAACGCTTGGGAAAACTCCGTTCGGTACCTTTCGTCGTACCTGGATAGTCATCATCCTGGGATTCTCAACCGCTCTTCTTGGAACCAGTGCCTGTTTTATTCCAGGCTTTCTGGCTGGGATAATCCCTGAACTGGTCGGGTGTCTCATGATATCCGGCGGAGTAGTGCTCTTTATGAATCTCCTCTTCTCTGAAGGACGGGCAAGACAATGGATCAGGACTCCGGGGATATTACAGCACCTGACCGTTGCCTGTGGGTTTGTATACCTGACAGAGATTTTATTCGGTTTTCTGGTTCTCTTTCCCGGTTTTCTGCCAGGTATCTTTGCCGGCCTGCTCATGCTGGTGCTGAGTGCCGGTCTTTTTTATCTTGCATGGTGTATACAGACACTCTCACAGGAATATCCTCCGAAAGAACGAGATCCGGAACCCTCGGAGGATAAGGGCACAGCAGGTATTGTCGGGTTTCTCTTCTACCAAGAAGCCTCCCTTTCTATTCCGGTATCGTTCATCCTTTTGCTGGGGATTATCTTTATTGAATGTGCGATTATTCTCATTCCGGCTGATAAGGGCTATTACCTCTTCTCCCGTGACAGCCAGTTCGGCCTGCTTATGGTCATCATGGCAGTTCAGGTACTGGCCCTTGGAAAAACTCCCTTCGGCGTATACAAACGTTCATGGTTCCTGATCGGTATTGGAATCCTTATCGCCCTTCTTGGTATGTACTCCTGTATCGTCCCCGGACTCTTATCCGGCTGGATGCTCAGAATCCTGGGATTTTGGAATCTTCTCACCGGAAGTACGGGGCTTGGAAAGATAGGCATTCCGGTTCTGCAATCGCACCGCTCCTCCCCGGATACGCAGGTCTCCCTGTCAAAGGGTAAGAAAAAACTACTCTGGATCGTTATTGTCCTGCACCTTCTGACCATGGGATTTGGGATGAATCTTATCATCCCCGGCCTTATCCCTCCACCTATAGTTCTTGCGAATCTCTTCATACTCGGGATTTTAATGATACGTCTGGGATCTCTGCTGAGAACGATCCCGCTCCCCCTGTGAAGAGAATCGAATACTATAAACCGGGCTACAAAAGAATATTTCATAATCACATGCCTGCCTCTCATGGTGCTGGGCATGGCTGTAAAATGAGGGTTAGTATGACAGATGAAATAAATTTAAATTCTTTTTTCGGAGCTGTTGGAGATGATAAAGCCTTCAGGGACCGGTATGGTGACCAGATCGGTGCTGGTATGGCTGCAGTCATCTATGCACGGGATGGAATCGCGGCAAAGGTATTTCGGGAGAATCAATCCCCACATCAGGCATTTCTTGAAGGATACACGATGGCGGTTGTAAACTCACTCAATATTCCCGCTCCAAAGGTCTACGGGGTTGAGACCTTCTGTAACCGGACGGTCCTGCTTATGGATCAGGTTAAGGGAATCTCTCTTCTTGACGTCATGCTTCAGGACCGGAATAGAATTCCGGAGTGCATGGATACCGTTGTCAAACTTCAGGCAGCATTACATAAGGTAGAATTTTCAGGATTTTTGCCGTTGAAATCGATGCAGAAAAGAATGATTGACGCAAGTCCCGGACTTACCTCCGAAGAGAAAGAAAAACTTCTTAAGATGCTTGATTCACTTCCTGACGGCACTATCCTCTGTCATGGTGATTTCCACGGGGGAAATATCCTCTGTGAGGGGAAATCATGCATGATTATCGACTGGGCTGAAGTCTCCTGTGGGGATCCGGCTGCTGATGCATGTCGGAGTTATATGGATTACTGCATCGCCGGTCAGGGATATGAAGAACTCTATATTGAGAAGTACTGTGCTGTAACGGGCAGAAGGAGGGAGGATATACTTGCATGGCTTCCGGTCGTTGCCGGAGCGGTCTATGGGTACCTCTCCCCTGAAGCACAAAAAGCAGTCCGGCCGTTGTTCTGATCTGCAGGTTTTATTGGGGTAGGAAAAGTCCCACAAATTCTGCCCTCGTCTCTGATTTTTCTCTAAATCCCTGCTGATCAAAATCCTACATAATAAATATTTCCTGCACCATATTGTCAGTGTAAGAATGGCAGAGTAAAACCTTAGGCTGCTTGTGTACAGGGAGGGGAACACATGGTAATGAAAGTAAGACACTGGCTTGACAATGCTACGATAGGGCAGAAGATTATTCTTATCTGCTTACTGCTGGTCATCGTTCCGACGATCACCCTCGGGTATGTCGCATACAGCAGTGCTGAAGTCACGATTAAGAATGATATCCGGATGAGTCTTGAGATGCAGACCGCGGATATCACTGAAGAGACGAAGACGGTCTATGACCTGACTCAGGTCAAGGTGAACAGTGATCTCAATGTTCTTCGCCAGCTCTTTTACGAGAAAGGAAAACCTTCAATCGTGAATGGGGAGCTCGTCCTTGGTTCTTCGTACCGGGTGAATAATAATTTTGAGATTGTTGATACGGTTCAGGAACTTCTTGGCGGGGCTGCAACGATATTCCAGAAGAAGGGAAATAAGGCGATTCGTATCTCAACCAATGTCATCGGTGAAGATGGAAAGCGGGCAGTCGGAACCCCGGTCTCTGATGCGGTGTATGATGCGGTCATAAACAAAGGACAGACCTATTATGGAACTGCAAATGTTGTCGGAAAGAAGTATATCACCGCCTATGAACCGATAAAGGACGCTTCAGGAGACATCATCGGCATCCTCTTTGTGGGAGTTGAAGAGGCCAGTACTATCGGGCTTTTACAGGATCAGATCCGGAAAAAGAAGATCGGTGAACATGGGTACATGTATATCCTGGACAGCACGGGGAAACTCCTTCTTCACCCCTCTCTTGAAGGTCAGGACATGACCTCGTATGACTTTGTCAAGAGGATGCTTGCTGATAAGAAAGGATACCAGGAATATCCCTGGCAAGGCACACATAAAATCGCCGCATATGATTACTTTGAGCCATTTGACTGGATCATCGTTGCCAGCAGCGACCTATCAGACTTTACCGGCCCACTTGATACCATCCGAAATACCATCATCCTCGTTGTCATTGTCGGTATCATTGCCGGTACTCTGGTCTCAGTTTCCTTTGGCCGGTCGATTTCCCGCAGAATGGATGAACTGGTCCGGGTTGCCCATCAGGTTCAGCATGGGGATCTCTCGGTGACCGTTGCCGAATCACAGAGCAGGGATGAAATTTCGGTATTGAGAAAAGCCTTTTCAGAGGTAGTATCTACATTCCAGCTCTTCAGGGATGAGGTCAGGACACTAAGCTCAGCCGCATCGGCCGGAAACCTGAATGTCAGGGGGGATGTTAGTAAGTTTCAGGGAGATTATGCGGTTATCATCGATGGGGTGAATGAGACGGTCGATGCCATGGCCGTTCCGCTGCAGGAAGCCATGCGTCTGTGTGGAAGCTATGCTTCCGGTGACTTCCAGGCACGGATGAATCCTGATATACATCTGGAAGGGGAATTCATTGAATTCAGGAATGCCCTGAACACCATCGGCGTGGATCTCTCCCGTTCCCTGACTGCCGTCCGGGATCATATGGATATCCTGTCCGGACAGGTCAATGAGATCACGGAGAAGGTGGAAATCGTCACCCATGAGACCGGCATGGCTCACAAGAGTATCGAGGATGTATCTGATGGAGTCAGCCAGGTTGCACGGATTGCAACGGCAGTCAATGATCTTGCAGACAAGAGTGGCATGAACACCCAGCAGATCCTCGCAGCCATGCAGGACCTTGCAACGACCGTCTCATCGGTAGCTGCGAAGATGGAACAGGTGTCGGTTCTTACAAACACTGCTGCCGAACTCTCTGAAAACGGGAAGAAAGCAGCCGGAGAGGCAGAGAGCGGGATGAAGGACATCATGCAGGCATCTTCTGCAATCAATGAGATGAACCAGGAGATCAGCCAGCAGATGGAGGAGATAGGCCGTATTGTGGATATAATAAGTTCCATTGCAGAAGAGACGAACCTCCTTGCCCTGAATGCTGCTATCGAGGCTGCACGTGCAGGAGAGGCAGGACTTGGATTTGCAGTTGTAGCTTCTGAAGTCAAGGAACTGGCAAATGAATCCCAGAAATCCGCTGAACATATTGCAGGTATCATATCAGGTCTTCAGAAGAAGTCAGCGGCCATGGCTGAAGCGGTAAAGAAGTCATTGACGGAGATTGAGAGCGGGAATGTGGCGGTCAATGAAACCCTCGATATCTTCAATGAGATCGTAACCTCAATCTCGGTTATCAACTCGAACATGAGTGAGGTTGCTGCTGCAAGTGAGGAACAGGCCGCCTCTGTGGAGGAAGTCACGGCAACCGTCAATGAGTTCAGCGACATGGTGACCCAGACTGCAAAAGAATCAGTCGGGCTTGCCGCTGCCAGTGAAGAGTCTTCTGCAGCCGTGGACCAGATCACCCACATGGTCTCCCAGGTTAACTCTTCCATGGAAGAGATCCATGCGGTCACCGATCAGGCCCATGAAACAGTGAAGCGTATACATGAGGAGATGGACCAGTTTAAGGTCTGATCCTCTTCATCTTTTTCCTCCTAAACATCTATGAATTCTGGTGGCTAACGTATACCACCATGTTTGCACAACGAATAGAGAATCTTCCCCCCTATTTATTCGCCCGTATAGACGAGATGAAAGCAAAGAAAAGGGCTGAAGGGGTTGACGTCATCGACCTTGGCGTCGGAGACCCGGATCTTGCAACTCCTCCCCATATCGTCGATGCTCTCATCGATGCCGCAAAAAACCCGGATAATCATCACTATCCCTCCTACCTGGGCATGGCGGCATACCGGCAGGCGGTTTCAGGCTGGTATAAGAGGCGGTTTGGTGTGGATGTTGATCCTGACTCACAGGTCATCTCCCTCATGGGTTCAAAGGACGGGGTTGCCCATATCCCTGAAGCACTCGTCGGCCCGGGAGATTATGTCCTGGTTCCAAGCCCTGGATATCCGGTCTACAGCACCGGAGCACTCTTTGCCGAAGCAAAGACGTATGAGATGCCCCTCCTCAAAGAGAACGGGTTTCTCCCTGACCTTGACGCCATTCCAAAAGATATTGCAAAGAAGTCAAAACTGATGTGGATAAACTACCCAAACAACCCCACATCTGCCATTGCTCCCCCGTCATTCTATCAGGAGGTTGTCGAGTTTGCACGGGAACATGGTATCGTGGTCGTCAGTGACAATGCCTACTCTGAGATCTCCTTTGACGGATACAAGGCACCCTCCTTCCTTGAGACCGACGGAGCAGAGGAGGTCGGAATTGAGATGCACTCCCTGTCAAAGACCTACAATATGACCGGCTGGAGGATTGGTATGGCGGTTGGAAACAAGGAGGTTATCCGCGGCCTTGGTATTGTCAAGACCAACATCGACTCCGGGGTCTTTAACCCGGTTCAGTATGCAGCCATTGCAGCCCTGGAGGGCCCCCAGGACTGTGTTGCAGAGGCATGCAAAATCTATCAGGAACGGCGGGATGTCCTGGTGAGCGGACTTACAAAACTCGGGTTTGATGTCACCACACCAAAGGCAACCTTCTATGTATGGATGAGTGTTCCTGACAGTATCTCCTTTGCAGCACGGATGCTGGACGAGACCGGTATTGTCGTAACCCCTGGTGTCGGGTTTGGAAAATCCGGTGAAGGGTATGTCAGGTTTGCAATCACCCGCTCAGTTGACCGGATAAAAGAGGCAGTAGACCGGATGAGTGAGGTGAAATGGTGAACCTTCCCCCTCATCTCTCCATCAAAAACCAGCACCTGATGATCGACGGGTGTGACACGGTTGAACTTGCATTCAAGTACGGAACTCCCCTCTACGTCACCGATGAGACCAGGATTCGGGATAACTACCGGGGATATGTATCAGCCCTGTCAGATCATTACCCGCATATCCGGGTGCTCTATGCCGCAAAGGCAAATGGAAACCTCAATATCATAAAGATCCTGGCTCAGGAGGGTGCAGGAGCAGACGTCTTTTCATCCGGAGAGCTGCACATGGCCCTTCTTGCCGGGATGAAACCAGAGCACCTGCTCTTTAACGGTTCATCCAAGACTGAAGCAGATCACCGGCTGGCAGTTGAGAAGGGTGTCCGGGTATCACTTGACTCACTGGATGAACTGGCCCAGCTTGACCGGATTGCAGGTGAAGCAGGAAAGGTTGTTGAGGTATCCTTCAGGGTCAATCCGGCGATTGATGTGCCGACCCACCCGAAGATAGCAACCGGCCTTGCCACATCGAAATTTGGTATCCCGGCAGCAGAGATTGCCGATGCCTATGCAGCAGCCCTTGCCTGTAAGAACGTTACTCCGGTCGGTATCCACTGTCATATCGGTTCGCAGATCCTTGATGTTGAACCCTTTGCAAAGGAAGCACAGGTCCTGATGGAGGTTGTCGAGGAACTCCACCGGATGGGTGTGAAGCTTAAATTCGTGGATCTCGGTGGCGGTCTTGGGGTTGCCTATGATCATCATGGAGCAGATGCACCAACCTTTGTCAGCTATGCCAATGCTGTTATGCCGGTCTGCACATCAGTCCTTGGACGGCTCGGTATTCAGCCTGAGATCTGGATTGAACCTGGCCGGTCCATGGTCTGTGACTCAACCGTCCTCCTGACAAAAGTGAACTCGGTCAAGAAGGCACACAAGACCTTTGTGAATGTAGATGCAGGGTTTAATCTTCTCATCCGTCCCGCTATGTATGACTCCTATCATGAGGTGCTCGTGGCAAACCGTGCTGATGAAGAGCCTGCAGGGACCTACACCGTCACCGGGCCTATCTGTGAGACCGGGGATATTCTTGCCCATGACCGGAAGCTTCCCGGTGTCGTTGCCGGTGACCTGATCGCCGTCCTTGACGCCGGTGCCTATGGGTACTCGATGGCATCCCAGTACAATGGCCGGGGCCGGTGTGCAGAGGTGCTGGTCAGGAAGGGACAGGCTGAACTGATGCGAAGGGCAGAGACCATTGATGATCTGATGGCAAACCTCAAGACCCCTTCATGGCTCAGATAATGCCGGAGTGAACCGGTGGTCAGGTATCATTATGCCCTGGTCGATGACCTGGTAAGCAGGGAAGAGTTCGACCGTCTGATAGAGAAGAAGATAGCCGACTGTGGGAACCTCGCAGATGAGACCACGGCTGCCCTCCTGGTAGTAAAAGATCTTGGCCGGTCCCATGTCAAGATTCGGGGCCTGCGGGGCAAGTCCTCCCTCTTTTGTTTTTATGCAAAGATCATCGCCTTCTCCGGTGTCAGGGAGTTTGACCGCCCTGAGGGGGAGAAGGGGCTGGTTGCACGACTGACGGTGGCTGACGAGACCGGACAGGTTGAACTGGTCTTCTGGGATGAGCAGGCTGCAGCCCTTGAAGAGACCTTTGAGATAGGTGACGTGGTCGAGATCATCGGCCGGCATGGAAAATCCATACGGGAGATTATGCCACTGAATTTACGGAAAACCTGTGTGGACATCGACTGTGTCATGGAGGTGAAAGAGCGCAAGCCCCCTGAGCGCACAGACCTGCATCTTCTCGTCATCAGCCTTGGACAACCCCGTCCCTTTACCCGCCGGGATGGCACCGGCGGCGAGATGGTAAGTGGTCTTGTCGGTGATACAAACGGCACAGCACGGCTTATCTGCTGGGAGCCTGCCCTGTTATCCGGAATATCTCCGGGAATGGCGGTATCGGTGACCGGTGCCCTGACAAAGGAGGGAGACTATGGAGGACGGGAGATTGTATGCGATGAGGAAACCTTCATCACTCCGGCTGAGAATGCTCCTGAAATCCCGGTGACATCGCTTGATAATATCGCTCCTGAAACGAGCTGTACTGTCCGGGGAACGATAACAAAGATCCTGCCGGCAAAACCCTTTACCAAGCGGGATGGAACAACGTCCTTTGTCCGGAACCTCCGGTTTTCTGACGGAACTGCCGATCTTCCTCTGGTTCTGTGGGATGCTGAGGCAAAACGAACCCTCCTCCCCGGTGAGACGATCATGCTCTATAATGCCTATACAAAACTAGGAAGATCCGGTGAAATTGAGGTCTCTCTGGGGAGAGGGGGCGCTCTCACCGTTATCCCTGATAAGGAAGAGCCGGTCAGGATTGAAGGATGGATTTTGCATGTAACCGAGGGGGTAGTCATTACCAACCAGGAGGGATCATGGCTGGTGGAGACGTGCCTCCCCCATGGGTCACATGTCATTATGACCGGCCGGGCAAGTGGAAAAAGGGTCTTCTGCGAAAGTGAAGAGGAGGTAAAAGAAGACCTTGAAGGGCTGAAGAATGAGGTTTCCTCCTTCATACGGTCGTTTTCATAAATGCCATTTTCACTTTCACCCCGTTTATTTTAGACTTAAATACCCCTCGCTGCCACCTGTATGATGAGGAAACTACTATGGCAGCAGAAGCATACAAACTTGAGGACATTCCCGGCGTCGGACCAACCACTGCAGAAAAGCTCCGTGAAGCCGGGTATGAGTCAGTGGAAAAGATTGCACAGGCAACTGCAACCGAACTCTATGATACTGCAGAGATCGGGGAAGCAACCGCCCGTAAGATGATCAAGTGGTGTACATCCCAGATAAACCCTGGTGCAGAAGGATCCACTGATGCTTCGTCCGCACAGAAGGAAGATTCGACACATATGCAACAGCGGAGACTGGATATTGAGGATATTCCGGGTGTCGGCCCGGCAATTGCAGAAAAGCTACGGGATGCAGGATTTCTGACCGTTGAAAGCATTGCAACATCCCTTCCTGCAACCCTTGCAGAGGCGGCTGAACTGGGAGAGGCAACTGCAAAGAAGATGATCAAGTGGTGCCGGGACCAGGCAGATATCGGCGGATTTAAGACCGGAACTGATGTATTTGAGCAGCGTCTGAAGGTCAAGAAGCTGCGAACCCTTGTTCCGGAGGTAGACGAACTTCTTGGCGGAGGATTTGAGACCCAGGCCATCACCGAGATGTATGGTGAGTTTGGTTCTGGTAAATCCCAGATTGTTCACCAGATGGCAGTGAACGTCCAGCTCCCGGAGGAACTTGGCGGTCTTGATGGTTCGGTCATCTACGTGGATACGGAAAATACCTTCAGACCTGAACGTATTGAGCAGATGGTAAAGGGTCTTGAGATAGAGGGTGCGGATCCA
>NZ_JAIWNS010000026.1 GCF_020216685.1 Methanospirillum hungatei
CAGGAATTCTTAAAGAATATCCATGTTGCCCGTGCCCAGACATCTGATCACCAGATGCTCCTTATCGAGACATCCCGTGAGCTTGCAGAGGAACTGAAAGCTGCAGGAAAGCCGGTCAAACTCGTGATCGTGGACTCACTCACCGGTCTTTTCAGATCAGAATATGCAGGCCGGGGCACCCTTGCAGAACGCCAGCAGAAACTGAACCGTCACATGCATGATATCTTCAAGCTCTGTGACGAGTACAATGCCATCGGTCTTGTGACCAACCAGGTCCAGTCCAATCCGGCAGTTTTCTTTGGTGACCCGACAAAACCTATCGGAGGAAATATCGTCGGGCATACCGCCACCTTCAGGGTATACCTGCGCAAAAGCAAGGGCGGAAAGCGTATCTTCCGGCTTGTTGACAGTCCGAACCTGCCGGAAGGGGAAGCAACGTTCCTGGTGGAAGAGGGCGGTCTTCGGTCCTGCTAGGTCCACAATTATAGGAGTATAATAGGAGTGTATCTGTGTTACGGGGAGTGATAACCGATATCGATGGAACACTGACTGATGAAAAGCGCAGACTTTCGACTGCTGCCATAGAGACAATACGAAAGCTCCAGGAGAGTGGTATAGAGGTGGTGCTCTCATCAGGCAACACCTCCTGTCTTCTCAAGGGGCTCTGCAAGCTCATTGGCACCGGTGGAACCTTCATCGGGGAGAATGGCGGTGTGTACCGGATCGGGTTTCAGGGTTCCATGCAGGTTATGGCAAACCGGGATATTGCAGTTAAGGCGCTGAACCTGCTGGAAGAATATTATGCGAAAAAAGGCATCCGTCTTGAGCTCTACTCCCACCAGGAGCGGTATTCTGATATCGCGTTTGCCCGTGAGGTACCGGTTGAAGAGGTCAGATCCCTTCTTTCAGGCTGGCCGGTGGATATCATGGACACAAACTTTGCTATCCACATTCACGAGGCCGGTATTGATAAAGGAAGAACATTTCAGATCGTTGCAGAGCAGCTGGGTATAAAACCTGATGAGTTCCTTGGCATTGGAGACTCTGAGAATGATATCGGGATGATTAAGGCTGCAGGAACCGGCTGCTGCGTTGCAAATGCTCAGGAAGATGTACGGAATATCTCTGACTATTGCTCATCAGTTCCGTACGGCGAAGGCTTTGTTGAGATAATGAGGATGTACTTTCCTCACATTCTTGCAAGGTAACGATCTACCACAATAAAGTCTTTTATGTCCCTGACGGCTTCGAAGGGGATAAGCATCCGGTCTCCGTCCAGGGTATATCCGGTTGTATCAAAGGACTGATCAGGCTCCAGCACCAGGTCTGTGATCAGGCCTGTATCAAAATCTACCATCAGATTGCGAAGTGATCCGATTGCTTTCCCGTCATTGGTCACGATCTGTTTCCGTGAGAGTGTGCGGGCAAGTATGGACTTCATATATCAGATTTCGGTTGTATCCAATAATAAATCTCCCGATCAGATTCCGGTGTCTCCGGTTTTCGTCCGGGTTTTATACCGGTCTGTTTAAGGGCTTTTTCTATCGACCAGTACCCCCGGTCAAATTCCTCTTGTAATTGCTGGTTTACTTCTTTCTGTGAAAGACTGGTCTGGTTCAGCTCGTTATACCTTTTCCTGAGCTGCTCTGTCTCCTCCGGACTCCAGGTTTTCCGGGTTCGTTTCCTGCCGGGTTCTTTCGGGGTCTGTGCGGTATCAAGAAGAAATCCGGGGACTACTGCCATCATCTCATCAATCTTCGCATCAAACATGACCGGTGAGATCTCAAACCCGGTTGCTCTCCGCAGGAGTCCGATTGCAGTCTTTGCGGTTGAGAACCCCCCAAGAAAGAGGTCACACACGAGATCACCCTCATTACTGCTATACTGGATGATCTTACTAAGTAGAGCGGTCGGGAGTTCGTTTTTATTCTTCACTTTCCCTGGTTTATACTCCCGGTTGATGATCCAGACATCCTCCCGATCCTGGTAATTGAGCGATCCCCCGTTCTCATCCTTTTCAGCAAGCGATATCCTGCACTCGGTGTTGAAGGTCCGCTTTCCCCCTGGCTTTGCATAAAAGAGGATATGGTAATGTGATGAGACATACTTCAGGCTGGTAAATACCCCGAAATTATACCGCCAGATGATATGGTTTACCTCTTCAAGACTGGTTTCGTAGAGTGCATTGAGAATATGACGAAGGTGGGTATATCCGGAGACGATATAAAGAGAACCACCCGGCCGGAGGATTCGTTCGGCCTGTAAAATCCAGGCTTTGGTGAATGATTCGTACTCCTCCGCCGGAATCTCCACATATCCGTCGGTGACAAATGATTCGTTCCGGTTATAGTGCCGGTGGAGTTTGTCTCCTTCAATCCCATAGGGAGGATCGGTTATGATCAGATCAACTGAGTTGTCAGGAATGAGCGCTGCTCCCTCTATGCAGTCGCCGTTGTAAAAAATGCCATGCGATGTCGTAAATGAACGCATAAATCCACCGGTTAGTTGGTCGGCAGTGTCCGGAAGATGTCAGACTGTGTCAGAATGCCTACCGGCCGGTTCTCTTCAAAAACCACGAGCCGCCCGATTGAACGTTCCTTGAACTTTCTGATAACTTCATACAATTGGACCGATGCATCGGCATAGACCACGTCTTCGGTCATGACCTCACAGACCTGGGTGTCCAGGGGCAGGTCCTGCTCAATAGCATGAAGGATGTCTGACATGGTCACAATGCCACGGAGAAATCCCCCGTCCATGACCGGGGCACCATGGATATGATGGGTATTAAAGAGTCTGACTGCTTCTTTCAGGGTATTTTTTGTTGATAGCATCTTGATGGGAGTTGTCATGTAGTCCCGGATGGGTTTTTTCGGTAACGACACCATCTCAAGGATGGAGACGATAAGTGCCGGTTCGTTCTCATCCTTCCCGAAGACCTCGCCCTTGATGAGAAGTTTATTGACCGGGGTTGGTCCGATGGTGATGATATCGCCGTTATTGAAGAGTTTCACGCTGCCGATGATCCGAATCTGGGCATGACAGATGTCAGCATGGGAGAGGGTGGTAAAGATGATCTCCCCGACCTTTACCCCTGGAACAATCTCGCCATCACGGGAGATCTTGACCTCATAGGCCTCGCCATCATGTTTCAGATGTAACTCCTTGTAGGCAAGTGATGTCGGGTGGTACCCGCCCTTCGGCCCAGGGATACCATCAACAAGTCCGATGGCTTTGAGTGCCTGCATCTGGTTTCTGACTGTTCCCGGATTGCGTAAGATGATGTCGGCTATCTCCTCTCCTTTAATCGGGAGAGATTTTTTTTCATACAGGCTGATAAGCGTAATCAGGATGTCGTTTTGAATTGGAGAGAGATCCATAGTTATAAACTCATGTAGGCCTTCATCTTGTCACATTCCCGTTGGAGAGCGTCACAGATACCTTTCCCAAAAGGGATATGTCCCAAGACCGGCTGATCAGGTCTATCAGATTTTATTGCGTCTATCTACATGATAAATCATGATGGTTCTGTTCGGATGTTACGAATAAATAAAGAATTATTAAGACATTTTCAGAGTAATTTCTACTACAAAAATGGGATCGCGTCCATGCTGTTCATTTAAGCTTCATCGTATTTCTCATGCTGAAAGCTGTTTCTCTGCTGATTCACCGGTGTGGTTCTTTGTGCACAATTTGTATTGGAAACTCGGATAAACTGAGATCTTCTCTCCTTCGCATAAGGATTATTTATTTTGAGGAAAGAGAAGTGAGCATGGAACCAAAACGGTTGTACCGGTCCAGAAAAGATAAGATTCTCGCAGGAATATGTGGAGGTATCGGAAAATATCTTGACATCGACCCGATTATTATCAGACTAATCTTCATCGTCCTGTTACTCACGGTTGGATCCGGCATCCTGATATACCTGATCGCCTGGATTCTCATTCCATTAGAACCGGAAGATGCTGAGTTTGTTGTAAAAGAGTAAAAAGTGAAAAAGGATTTTAGTCATCCGTGTTTGAGTTGGTATATGAATTCATGAGATGAAGGGTATGTCCTGATAACGGGATCTTCTCTTCATTTCTCCAGCGTTACAAAGGGTCAGATATTATATTCCGGGCAGTCAAGCCTGAATCCTGTGTCATATGCTTCGTTCATCTCATCTTTTCTCAGAAGCGCTTTGAGTGCATGACCTTTCTTTCTCCACAAATATCCTTTTCCAGGCCGCATCTGTATTGCCTTTTCGAAGGCTGAGAGAGCCTCTTCAAACCTGCCAAGTTCCATGAGTGTATCCCCCTGTTGTTCCCATATCCCGGGATCATCTGGATGTAAGCGGGCTCCCTCCTCATATGCCTCCAGTGCTTCCTGATATTTTCCTGATTCGAAGAGGGCAGAACCCTTTGATATCCAGGCTGCTGCATGATTCGGATTATTCCGGATAACCTGTTCAAATGTACTGATTGCCTCTTCGAAACGGGTCAGTTCGATAAGGGCACGCCCTCTGTTCATCAGTGCATCAGGATCAGCAGGGCACAGCCTGATCACCTGTTCATAATCAAGAGCTGCGTTCTGATATCGCTGAATTCTCATGTGAAACACTGCTCTCATCCTCCATGCATCAGCGTCGTCGGGATGTAACTGGATAAAATTGTCATATTTGCGGACCGCTTCCTCGTACCGTCCTCGTGCATTAAGGTATACAGCCTGGTGCAATGATTTGTCTGTGCTCATTGGATTTCCTTGTCAATTCAGATGGAACAATTTGTCAGCCGGGGGGTGAGATCAGATGTAATTAATGATGGAATCCAGACTGATAAAATAAAAACTTTTTCTTCAGTCAGAACGATCATCAGAAATAATTTCCAGAGACAAAGAAGAAAAATGGTCGAGAATTAATCTCTATTGTGCGAGAATTTTATTGTATCGTTTATTTGTTGGAAGACTGTTAATTATTAGGTAGTATATGAAGAGGGGAGTTAGTATATACCTGTACGCGTATACATACGGGTGAAATATCGTGAGTTTTGAAAAAATCCCTACCGTTCCCACGGCAGATGAGGTGCTTGACCGGGCACTTCGTCGTGCTGCAAAGAAGATGCGGGAGAAACCAAATAAAAAGCGGGCAAGCGTTGAGTTTGTTGAAGCTGCCTACCTCTCGGTCCATGATAAACTGGTATCAGTCATTCAGTCTTTTCCTACCCTATCTGAAGAGCCCCAGTTTTACCAGGATATTGTTGAAATCCTCTGGACTACGGACCGGCTGAAGAAATCCTTAGGTGCTGTCGGCTGGGCTGCCCGATGGTCCAAGGATCACCGGGGCGGTCTTGCAAAGGATGTCAGGTACTCTTCAGAAGAGAACTCAATTGCAGCACGGAAAAAGGCAATCGCCCGTCTCTCATCCGTTGTCCACCAGATTGAAGATGATCTCCTGTTTTTGAATGATGTCCGGAATATTCTTCGGAAACTGCCTACCGTTGAGGATGTTTTCACCATCGTAGTTGCCGGATTTCCAAATGTCGGTAAATCCTCATTTATACGGAGGGTCTCTTCAGCTGAGCCTGAAGTTGCCTCCTATCCGTTTACCACAAAAGGAATCATCGTCGGTCATTATTACCACCGGCATGAGAAGATACAGCTCATTGATACGCCCGGTGTCCTGGATCGGCCTGGTATTGAGCGAAATGCCATCGAACGGCAGGCATTATCGGCAATTGTGAATATTGCGGATGCCCTCCTCTTTATCCTTGACCCGAGTGCCCATTGCGGGTATCCTCTGGAAGAACAATTAAGGCTCCTTGAGGAAGTAAAGGGTCTTGTTCAGGTACCGATTGTGGTAGTCGCAAACAAGGCGGATCTTACTAGTATACCTGAATACCCATCCATGTCCACCGGAAGTGGTGAAGGTGTCCAGGAGATTCTTGATGCCCTGCTTGTCCATAAGGACGGATGGAAACCGAAAAAAGCAAAGGAACCTGAAGAAAATCAGGTTTAATTCTGTTTTTCCTCTTACTCATGTCTGAGTGCATCAATCGGCCGCAGATCTGATGCTTTCCATGCCGGGTATAATCCAGACAGGATACTGGTTGCAACACCGAAGATCATCCCATAAGGTATCTGGATAAGGCTGGAGAATGCGAAGAGGTATGATGTCTCCTGAAGCATCACGGCTATTGCTGCATATCCTCCAAGAAAACTCAGCACACCTCCGATAATGGAGCCAGATACCCCGAGGATCAGGGACTCGTAGATGAACATGCTCCTGACCTCTGCCCGTTTTGTCCCGATAGATCTGAGGATTCCGATCTCCCGGTACCGCTCCATCACAGACATCATCATGACATTGAAGATGGAAACTCCTGCAACGATGAGAGAGATCCCTCCGATTGCCATCGTAAAGGTGGATATCCTCCCAAAAGTCTCAAGGATGGTCTCAAGGATCGCCTTGGTATCATAAACATTTACCTCGGTCTCCCGCCGGTTTAACTGAGCATCGATTGAATTCTTGACCTGATCGATATCTTTCAGGTTTCTGACCTTCACGATAACCTGGTCATATCCTCTGACATCATAAAAGTCCTTGTACCACTGGTCTGATGCGATTATTGCATAGTCAGGGCTGATATCAAATCCCATCCCCCGCTCTGCCAGAATACCGACCACCCTGACCCCGGCCTCCTCGTCACCGACCAGTATCCGGGAGCCGACGGCAAGGTTATTCTCTTTGGCTATCTTTGCACCGACCATTACCCCTGATGCTCCCCGGAGGAACTGGCCTGTCTCAAGATTCAAAAGGGTCGGAATATCCTGCGGATTAACCCCGTAAATGGAAGCAGCAAGGATCTCACGACCTATCCTGATTCGATCGCCGCCGGCATACACGGGAACAACCTCGTTATTCCCCGAAGCACGGCGTATCTGTTCCAGTTGCCGGTCAGTTATCCGTTTGTCAGTCCCGGTACTGGTCATCCCCTGAAATGAGATATGGGGGGTTACCACGACTGAGTCACCGACGTCGGTCAATGAGTCTGATACGGATAAAACCAGGCTGTTTCCGAGGATACCCATGGAGGAGATGGCAACCACCCCGATGATGATCCCAATGGCTGCAAGAAGGGATCTGAGCCAGTGGATCTGCAGGTTTCTGATCGCAAGACCAAAAAAGAGCCGGTGACTACTCATGCCTCCTCCTTGATCCTCCCATCTTCAATCATGATGACCCGATCTGCATACTCTGCTGTCCGGGGATCATGCGTGACCATGACAATCGTCTTACCCTGTTCCCTGCAGAGTCTTGTGAGAAGCTGCATAATCGCGGTCCCCGTCTTCGTGTCCAGATTCCCTGTCGGCTCATCACAGAGCATGATCTCCGGATCATTGACAAGGGCACGTGCAATGGCTACCCGCTGCTGCTGTCCGCCGGAGAGTTGACCTGGCCGGTGGTGCCAGAGATCTGACGTAAGGCCGACGGCAGCCAGGACCTCCTTGCACCGGTCTGTGCATCCGGTCTCCCCGGTCTTGAGGATGAGCGGGTACTGGACATTCTCAAGGGCATTGAGGAGGAGGATCAGGTTGAACTGCTGGAAGATAAATCCCAGAACATCACGGCGAAGCTCCGTCAGCTGGTCATCTGTCATCGTCCGGATGTTCTTTCCGTCTATGATGACATCACCTGACGTTGGAACATCAAGACACCCGATCATATTGAGCAGGGTGGATTTTCCTGACCCGGATGGCCCCATGATGGCAATAAACTCCCCTCGTTGAATCTCAAAAGAGAGGTGGTCAAGAGCCACCACATCTCCTGCATCAAGGGGGTAAATCTTGGTGACATCAGTAAAGACGATCACCGGCTGTGTATCCATCTTATCCCCGTGGTCTTCTGCTGTACCAGATGGCACCAATCACTCCCAGTGCAATCACTACAAGAACACCGATGATAACCGGTGAAAATCCTTCTTCATCCTGTTTTGGTTTGGGACCGGTTCCTTCACCGAGTTCGACCAGAGTATCTGAAGCGAACTCGTTCCCGTCATTATCCTTAAAGGATGTCCGGAGCGGGACTTCAGTGACATTTCCATCTGCCCGGAAGGTCACTTCAAAACTTGCAAAGTCATCAGGCTTGAGTGCACCAACGGCATAGACCTTGAACGGAAATACCGGGACCGCTGGTTCTGCGGAGGTTATTACGACTGCATTCGCCGTTTCAAGCCCGGAGTTTGTAACATCACCGGTCACCCGGTAATAGTCCTTTTTGGTATCAACCTGCACATTTGAAAGGACGGTGTCTGCCTGTTTCCTGCTCTTCTTTCCGGTCTCGACCGGCAACGTGTATGAGACCTCATGCTGGTTTATGCCATTCTGATACTGGACAATAAATTCAATCGGTGAATCTCCGTATGGCGTTACCGAGAAGGGGATATCTACCGAACTATCAGGTGCAAGGACGCCGGAGAAGTATGATGTCGGTGTTATCTCATGCTCTCCTGCCTGTGGTATCACCGTAACACCGGTAACCTGATTATCACGGGGATTCCCGACATGAATGGTCAGATCCTCCTTCTTTCCTGATACAAAGGTCTCCGGCTTATTCAGAACCGACACCTCAAGGGGATTATCCTGGACCAGAACCCTGAACGGATACCGAAGGAAGTTTGCATCCCTGAAATCCACTGAGAAGATAGGGTAAAATATTCCGGTTGCCCCCCCGGCCTGGAGCGTGTAGGTAAAGCTCATCGTGTTTCCGGCACCAATGGCTCCAACCTTTCTATAACTGTCAGATAGTACTTTGAACTCTTTGGAGAGCATCTGTGCACTGGATATGGCCACACTCTTCGTCCCGGTGTTTGCAAGCGTAATGGTCACCGTTGCGGTGTCATAGGGCATAAGAACCGCCGGGTCAATAGAGAGATTGATCACCTGTATCTGTGCTGCTGCCGCTTCATTCTCCGGAAGAAGTTCTGCAGTATTGATGGATACGAGAAGGAGACTTACAAATAACAGGGTGATGATTGCCCCTGTTCTCATGCCGCTCCCCCGGTGAAGAGCAGGAGGCTTGCAAGGGTGTAGGCGATATAGATGAGCACCGGAAGTCCTGCGACGATGAGGGCTTTTTTTGCCGGAAGACCACAACAGGCCTCTACACCGATTGACCAGATATTGGCAACCCAGATGAGGAAGATGATGGTGATGATGGTTGAGATGATGCTGAATTCATGAAGAGCAGGGTCCAGCATCATAGACATTGCTGCCTTACTGATCTCTTCCGGATTGGTGGACCGGATGGGGCTGATATCTGCCTGGGGGATATAATATCCGCTCAGGAGAAGCGTGATGATGGTTGCAAAGACGAGGGGAACCATACCATAGCCACAGATCTCCATGACCCGCTTGAATGTCCCGGTACCCTGCATGACCTTCTGCAGTCCAAAGAGGATCACTGCTGCAACCAGCCAGATGATAAAGGATGAAAAGAATGTTGATATTGCAGCACTGACTGCAGCGATTGTTGCAAGCCCTTCCATCATTCCAGAAAACAGTTTCCCTGAGAGTTCTCCCATCATATACCCGGTAATCGATCCGACTAGTGCCATTACAAGGATGATAAGGGCAGGGATTTTTAGTGAGGGTTCCTGTTTACAAATGGTGCTGAAAAAAGCACGGGGGTTTGTTAATAATTCTATAATCATAATTTCTTCTTATGTTGTAGGTTTTATGACCTGTTATGGGTTATTCATCCGGTCCTGTTTCATCATCAAAGAAGAATAGTTCTTCGATGCTGGTATTCAGAATGCAGGCGATATGATGGGCCAACCGGAGGGATGGATTATATTTTCCTTTTTCAAGAAAAACAATGGTCTCCCGTCTGACGCCTGCTTTCCGGGCAAGATCAGCCTGGGTTATCCCCTGTCTCACCCTGAATTCCTTTATCCGGGTGTACACGGCTCCCCCCTAGTAGACATCACCCTTGTGGTTATAGTAGGTCTGAAAGAGGATGGTGCTG
>NZ_JAIWNS010000027.1 GCF_020216685.1 Methanospirillum hungatei
ATGGGCATGAGGATGATGAGAATGAGGATGACTGACTCTGCCGGAACCTGCATACCTCCAAGAGTAATCGCGGTGGCAAGGAGGATTACCACGATGTACGTCAGGTACCAGGAACAAGCGATACCATATGTCCCGATGCGGAGTGATCGTTCATCCTGCAGACCAAGGTCACCATCCTGCCTTTTCATCCTCCAGTGTAAAAGTAGGAGGACCATACCAAAAACCATCCCCATGGTTGGTGTTGGAGGCAGGAGGGGTGTGGGGGTAAGGAATCCGGCGAATGATATCCCAATGCACAGAACACCCATGACCGCAATGATCCGACGAACCTCTGGGGAATTGTGTTTTTTCAGTAGATACATAGCTCCAATTCCAAGGGCAATCAGAAGTATCCAGATAAGTGCATCATAGGTAAATCCTGATGCGAGGTACGTTCCGATGAGAACGACAATTGCCAAGGCTGCTATGGTAATTTCCAGTGTGATGATGGCGGTCCGGTTCATAATATCACGGTGAGATATTTCTCACAAGGTGTTAGATATATCCAACTTATGTGAGATAAATCTAACTCAAGGAGATGATCCAAAAAAACGCATAAAGAGAAAAAAGGTATCAGGTGAATAACTTTGTAATGGTTTCCTTATCGCATCGGAAAACGAGTAGTAATCAAACAACAATGTTATTGTGAAGAATTTGTTTAAGAGTATTCAGGTCTTCTTCAGCTTCTTCCAGAGAAGAATCAAGGCCGATATTCCGACTTATGAGTTCATCTATCATATCCATTTTGGTTTCAAAACCAGCAATCTCTGCTGCTTTCCCCAAAGAAATTTTTTCCTCACGAAATAGTTCTACCGCTACTGCTCTTTGAATATATACTCCGACCTCATCTGGTCTGATATTGACGAGCCATGGAAACGATTTTGGAAGATCAATGGTGGTTTGAATCAAATCGGGGGCCATAATACAACCATTTATTCTTCTAATAATTTCTCTTGTGAATCATGTTCATTGATGAGGTAGGTTTACAGGTCGGTTTGGTTTCCTGATTTTTTTTACATAAATCTCACAAAACTTTCCATCTGACCAGAACAAATAACCCTATAGCACTGGCCGCAACTGCACAAAACATGATAAATAAAAACGCAAAGGGATCATCCTGCAGGGGAAGTGTTACATTCATCCCATAAATGCTCGCAATAAGGGTAGGCAAAGAAATCAGTATTGTAATACTGGTGAGGAGTTTCATCACGACATTGACATTATTATTGATAATCGATGCAAAGGTCCCGGTCATACCCATGATGATCGAGGTATAGATATTCGCCATCTCAAGAGCCTGTTTATTCTCAATCACCATCTCCTCATAGAGATCATGCTCCTCGTCACTCATTTCAAGGATACTTGAATAGGAGAACTTCTCAACCATCAGTGAGTTGGACCGAAGCGATGTTGTGAAAAAAACGAGGCTTTTGTGCAGGTTAAAGAGATCAAGGAGCAGGTCATTGGTTGTTGACCGGTGCAGGTTCATCTCAATCTGGCTTGACATCCGGTTGATATCTTTCAGGTACCGAAGGAACCGGAGGGCTGTCCGGTAACAGATCTGAAGCGCAAACCTGGTTCTGGTCCTGGTATCAAAATTTCTGACCCATCCGGAGAGGAACTCATCGAGAACATCCACTTCGGTCAGGGTGACGGTGATGATGACATTCGCAGTCAGGATGATACCAATCGGGAGTGTAATGTAGGGTATTGCTGCCTCTTCAGGTTCACGCCGGGGCGATCTGATAAGAATCAGAATATTCCCTTCGTCCACCTCGAAACGTGCCCGTTCATCAACATCAAGGGGGTCGGTAAAGAACTCAATCCAGACACCATACTTCTCAACAAGAAGAGATATTTCCTTTTCCGTGGGATTGACCACCTTGATCCAGCATCCGTCCTCCCACGAGTCTACCGGAATCAGACCGTCCTGTGTGGTAATATATGCTGAAATCATGGATCATCCCCACCAGAATAAACGTGATCAGTACTGCAGACTGATGGTATAAATAAAGGTAGGGAGAGCATGACAGGAGTTTCTGCAACCTGTTTGCGGGGAATGTCAGGACAAGGGGATAGGTTGAACAGCCGGTCCGAGCAGATTCAGTATACTGGTTTTGGGTCTTTATATGTATGGATCTCTCATCTGTAACACATATCCGATCACACAACCATTGAGTACACTTATGCAGGAATATCCGGTTAAGCGAACTCACATCAAGGTTCTTCCCGAGAATATTACCGCGAAGATAACCGAACATTTTGGCACCGCTCCTGTAGAAAAAGACGGGTGGTATACGATCTCATATGGCGCCCTTGAATCCATGCAGGTAAAACTGGGAGATGCAAAAAAATCAATCATCATCGCAACAGTTTCAAAGCAGGGAATTGAAGATGAGCAGGTCATCCTTGATACGAACAAGCGGTTCCGGCGATATCTGGATGATGTGACCGGGTACTCCACCAAGGAACGGGTTAAAAAAGCAAAATCAGTAGAATAAAATCTACTCTATTATTATTGCCGGTTTGAAGGGAAGGGCTGATCCTGCCTTCATATGCTGACAGGCATCGGCTGGTATTACTTCTATCTCAAGTTTTGTATCTTCAGCAAGGAACGCCGCTGCTCCCTTGAAGACTGCCAGCTCATCAGGCTTATGTGCGACAATCCGGTCCACAAGGTCGGACGGAAGTTTGTGGAAGAGATTTGTGCACTGTTTGACTGCATCTGCTGCTTCCTTACCCCGTGACTTGATCTCCTCGTTCTGCATAACATCCCTGATGACGTTCTTCTTGTCTGGTGCTCCGGCTATGAGCGTTAAAATGTCCCATTTCCAGGACGGTGCAACACAGATGGTAACTTTCCTTGGAGGTGTCTTCAGAATCCGGAGGATGGACTCGATGTCCTCTACAGTTCTGACTAAAAGTTCCTCAGCAATCTCTGCGGCATCATCCACTAGAGCTGCATCTGATTCAGGCCAGGGTGCGAATGAGACAAGACCTTCCCCGATATCCTTCCAGAGATCCTCGCAGGTGAACGGGATGATAGGAGCAAGGAGCCTGACCCATGTAGAGCAGAGCGACTTCATTGCACTCTTCCCTGCAGGGCTCTGACCAAGACGGCGTTTATACCATTTCAGGTCTGATTCAAATCCGAAGAAAGCCTCCTGAAGTGCCTGCCTGGTCTGGAAGTTCTCCATCGCTGTAGTGACCAAAGAGATATGGTTCTGCATCCGTGAGATGAGCCACCGGTCAATGTCCGTCTCCGGGCCATCAGCTGCAAGTCCGTCACGGATGGTCTGGGCGAACCGTTCAATCTGTTTCTTCGTGGATGAGACCAGTTCATTTCTCCAGTCAAAGTCCTGCCATGGCTCTCCTGAACCTATCAGGAACATCCGGACGGTATCGGCACCAAAGTCATTGATGGCATCCTCAAGCAGGTACACATTCCCTTTGGACGAGGACATCTTTGCCCCGTTTAAGAGGCCCATTCCAAAGACAACCATACCATGGGGGAGACAATCTTTTGGGAATATCGTACAGTGGTGGAAGAGCTGGAAGGTCAGGTGGTTAGATATGAGATCCTTTGCAGAGAATCTGAAGTCGTACGGGTACCAGTACAGGAACTCCTTTCTCATACCATCGAGCCGTTCCCGCTCCGGAAGTCCTTCAGACTCTTTTCCAAGGAAGATGTAATCAAAGACCGCCGGTGTCAGGAGAGCAGGATCAATGTGCTTAATCCTGGAGGCTATGGTATAATAAGCCATGTAGATGGTCGAGTCAGAGAGCGGTTCGATAAGCCACTCAGGATCCCATGGCATCTTCGTTCCAAGACCGATACGCCGGGAACAGGCCCAGTCCTTGAGCCAGTCAACAGTCCGGTAAAACTCAGCCCTGACCTCCTGGGGGACGAGCTCCATGTTATCAAGATGGTCTTTGACCTGCTGTTTCCAGGCTTCATCACTGTATTCAAGGAACCACTGATCATGAAGGACTTTGACAAAGACCCGGGATCCGCACCGGCAGACAACCGGCCGTATGTCAAACTCGTACATGATGCATGAGTGATGCTTCCCGATCAGAACCTCTGCGATCTCCTCCCTGGCAAATTTGACCGGTTTTCCACCATACTGCTCGTACATCTTTCCGGTCGCATGCTCGGCAGTATAGACAGACTGGGTCAGTTCGACAAGGTTTGGATCATCCTGGTTGATGATATCAGCCTTTTCGACTGCTTCAACTGCGGGAAATTCTCCGTACCCCTCAACGGTGATGAGCCCGACCGGTTTGATATCCGTATACTGACCTTTCCGCTGCAGGTCCCGAAGAGCGATATAATCATAGGGTGCATGAGCCGGAACACTCATCACAAGCCCGGTTGCCATATCTGGATCAACAAAGACTGCGGGAAGGATCGGAACCTCTCCACAGAAGGGGTGACTGACTTTCTTGTCTACCAGATCTGATCCTTTCATGGTGCCGATCTCGGCGACCTCATGATCCTGCAGGGCAATCTTCTCCATCGCCTGTCTTGAGAGGATCCACTCCTTTCCATCAACCCGTGCCCTGACGTACTCGACCGTGGGATTGACCCAGAGATTGGTAACTCCGTAGATTGTCTCTGGCCGGAGGGTTGCACAGGGGATAAATGCATCCCCGTACTGGAACATGATGAGGGTAAACTTCTGGATCTCAGCCTTGTCTCCTTCAAGAAGGTCATGGTCTCCGACCGGATTTTCACACTGCGGGCAGTACCTGACCGGATGGGCACCCTTGTTTACATGGCCTGCTTCCCGGAGATGGTACCACTGCCATTCGATAAACTTACTATAGGTTGGTTCAACCGTGGTAAAGCGTCGTGACCAGTCGATCGAAAGACCTGCCTGGGTCATGACCCGTTCATACTCATTTGAAAAATGGTTGACAATGTTAAGCGGGTCGGTAAACGTTTCAAGGACATCCTCCGGAACCCGGTACAGATCCCGGTAGAGTTTTATGGCACTCTCATCCCGCCTGGCTATACGTTTTGAGATACCGATAACCGGTGCACCGGTGACATGAAATGCCATCGGATAGAGGACTTCACGCCCACGCATCCGCCAGAACCGGGCGACAACATCAGGAACGATGTAGGTCCGGCCATGACCGACATGCATAGCCCCACTCGGGTACGGGTAGGCAACGGTCAGGTAGAATTTCTTTTTTTCAGAGGGGGTGGCAATAAACACCCCGTCCCATTGTTTCCGAATAGCAGCTTCCAAAGCCTGTGTCTCTTCCGTCATTCACACCCTCACACTGTTTTGAGCCTGATGGGTTCGCCCTCATTATATCTGCGCAGCATCTCCTGGGCGATGGTGCTGTTTTTCGCCAGGTGTATCTCACCAGAGTCATTCACCGTCGCGGTAAAGAGATACTCCCGCCCGGCAAAGACATCCACGATCTTCCCGGTGTTATCCGGAGAGATGATGGAAAGTTGTTTCTTGTCTATTCTGACCTGCAGCCCGTCTCCAAGGGTCAGTTCCTCACGGTCTGATGATCCTGGTGAGAGGGCCTTTACTTTCTTTGCAAGTTCTGATGATGGTCTGATGTCAATGCCGACCCCGACCTTGTTGACGATTGCCGCGATGTTCTTTCCGCCTTTTCCAATTGCTGCCGGAACATCCCGGTCATCGATATAGACAACTGCCTTTGTAGCAGAGAGCATCTCAACATTGACCTCACCACCGGTGTATCGGCCTATCTCCCGCTGGATGTCCCGTTCGGTGATGGACCAGGCATTGGTCTCCTCCTCCTCGTCCGGCTCTTCGTCATCAGGTGCCTTCTCCTCTACCGGTTCCTCCCGAGGCTCTGCATGCATGACGGTCTCTTCAGGGGGTACATACTTCTCGGAAGTTTCTGGTTCTTCTCCCTCCTCTTCAACCGGAAGAACAATAGTCTCCGTGCCGTATCTGAAGATCTCAAAGATCGGAAGGTTTGTCTTTACATCTGAAACCGTCGTGACCGGTCGTATCTGCATATCAGAGTCAATGCCCTCCGGGACTTTCATAGAGAAGGAGGTTGAGCAGATCTGGTGTATCTGCCCGTCCCTGACATAGATCATGCTGCCAAAGATCTGTGCCAGGACAGAGAAGTCAAGCCGGTCTGCAAATCGCTGGAGTGCTTCATGGGGTGACACGGCATGGATGATTCCGATCATCCCGATACCGGCAAGCCGCATGTCAGCAAATACTTCAAAGTCCTCGTTTCTGCGAAGTTCATCAAAGATGACAAAATCAGGCCTGACCAGAAGGAGCACGTCCGCGGTATTGGCCATACTCCCGTCAAGAGCAGTATACTGGGTGATCTGGTCTGGAACAAGCATCTCACGCGGCTGTTCCATGGTTTTAATGATAACCCCTTCATCACAGAGGTAGGTTGCAATAGCCTGGGCAAGGGTGGTCTTTCCACATCCCGGCGGCCCGGTGATAAGAATCCCCGGCTTTTCTCCTTTAAGCATCTGCTTTATGAGATCAGCTTCGGAATAATCATCGAGTGAGAGGTCAACAATCGGCCTGACTGCGGTAATCTCCATCCCATCAGAGAAGGGACGTCTGGTTATTGATATCCGCATGGATCCAATCTGGACAACGGTTACACCCCGCTTTTCGATCTCGATAAATCCATCTGGATCGCGTTTTGCCCGTTCAAGGATCTCCTGGGCGATCATCCGCAGTTCATACTCCGTGCAGAGCTGGTCACGCAGAGTCATCGTCTCGGTCTTCTGGATGGTCCCTTTTCGTGCAACCGGCTTTGCCCGTTCTTTCAGGTACACAGCGATGGTATGTTCATCAAAAAACTGGTCTATGGCAAGCGGAGTAAAGTCTTCTACCTGTGGCTTGAGATAGAGGACATCAATGCCTTTTGCCTTTGCGACCTCAGACTGGACCACGTCACTTGTGATAAACCTGGCTCCATAATCGATGGCAACTTTCCGGATAAGTGCATCAATTTCACCGCCGCTGGCAAGTTTTACCTGCTCAAGGGAGGGGCGGACACCAACAAATTCTATCGATATTATCCCCTGTTCGGCAAGTTTGCAGAGCTCCTGAAGTTCGGTAAGGCCCGAGAAACCTATTTCTCTTCCCTGGTTTGCCTGGGCCTCCAACTCAGCAACGACTGCTTCCGGTATTATTATATGGGCTCCGTTATATTCTCCGGTATCAATTAGATTGGTGATGCGTCCGTCTATAACGACGCTGGTATCAGGAACTATTTTCAAATATTTTCACCGGGTTATAATTGGTCATTCATTCCTTTTATTATATACCTTATCTGGCTCAAAAACGCGATCTGATATCTCTTTTCCGGTGATGTGAATCATGAGATCAGTGGTATCATGAAAAGGCTGCCCCGGTCTTTAAAAAAGTGGTTTGCGGGTATCCTATGGGGCGATCAGGGTGAGGAGACCCATGAAAAAGTCACCAACGATCATCGCGGTCAGAAACCCTGCGGTGATGGGAATGAGGAACGGAACCCCATAACTGATCCACACGGTCCCGGCTTTCTTATAGAGTTCAAGTTCTTTCCTGTATTGAGTTGGGTTTTCTTTTAGGGATTTTGTATACACCCGCTTTCCTCCGGCCAGCATGTCTTTGATCGCTGCTCTGACCGGGATGAATGATCGCTTGAGAGTCCCGTCCGCCTCTTCAAACTGTTCCATGACGATGCCGAACTCATCTGCTATGGTCTCACCTTTGACCGGGTAACCCAGGAAGAGATAGGGAAGGGGGGCTTTGTTCCCTTTTATGAGGTTTATCATGAAGAAGGCCACCGGTAATAGCAGGTTCAGGACAACGGCATTAAAGAGCACACTGAAGGGAAGGAAGACATAGGGGGGAAACCCGAAGAGCGGATAGCCGGTGAGGGGAACGAATGGGAAACAGGGGACCAGAACCGTGATCAGGATGAGTGCCTTGGTATCTGCCATCCCCATGAGATGAAATCTCGTAAAGAGATAGAATGCAATGACAAAGAAGAGGATCAGGGGGATAAGCGGCATCATATAGGGAAGATCTCCTGATGTGATGACCGAATACCAGAACCATATCAGCATCACTATGCCAATCGCAGCCGCGGGGTACCACATAACTACCGGAACTGCCCGTTCTCTGATATCCTCCCGGCATCCATAGAGGAGGGTGATCAAAAGGATAATAGCGTTGATAAGAAGGGGGAGCATTATCGGGGGGAGTGAGAAAGCATCCATACTCATGATCAGGAGGAAAAAGGATATAGGGATAGTGATTGGTGCCGGATTATTTCCGTAATATGCCCATGTCGGAGAGTCTTGCCGGCAGGTATTCATCTGTAACAAAATCAAGACCTCGTGCTGCAAATGCCTGCTGTTCTGATTTCAGGTTTAATGCGAGCTGAAGATTTATCTGTTCTTTCCAATAGTCACCTGCAAACCGGGGATCGGTCAGTTCAGCTCTCAGTGCCGCGATATCCTGCTCGGTCAGCGAGTCTGACGGAAGATCATAATCCCTGATATCTGATGGCTGCACCCCGATGAACCGGGCTGACGGGGTGACGAGAATCTCTGATATATGGGCACTTTTAATCGCCCCATAGGCAACACTTGCAAATATACGGTATGACCAGGGGTCACCATCGGTAAATACCGTGACCGGAAGCTGAAACTCACTGGCCAGCCGGTTGAGGACCCTCCGTGTCGATCGTGCCGGCTGTCCTTTCAGGTGGACAAGGATAGCCTGGTACTTCTCGTCAAATCCGTTCTCGATGAGCCGGGCATACATACCACCGGTCTCGATGGCTATGACCATCTGTGCATCATGCTCGACAAATTCGAGGGAGTCAACATTGGTCGGGATCTGGTATCCTGACTCTCCGATATCATCCTGGCAGTGCAGTTCCCTGGTGCCTCGTCTTGTGTCTTCCCGGATTCTGAGCGGACCGAAGATACTTGCACCATCCTCTTCAGGTCGCAGGTGAAAGTGCTCACGCTGGACATCGGTCAGGATCTCAAGGTCTTCCACCAGCAGATTTGAGTCGTTTTGTGCAGCAAACTTTGCCCGCTTCCAGCCTTCTGATATGTAATACAACTCTCTGAGTGTTGATGACCGGTTTTCTGTTATCTGATGTTTTAAAAACCAGATGACATACGCCATCTTGAGGATGTGTAGGGCACTCTTCTCTGTTCCGGCCTCACGGAGCCGTTCCCGGTCACCGTACTTCCATACCTCGGCCTCTTCATCATAGGCGATGTTTCGTTTTGTCCGGGTCGGCATGGTGATGGAGGGGAGTTCTCCCCTGGTCATCTGCTCATACCACTTCTCCGGGATGGCAAGCAGTCGTTTGAGGGTATGCTCCCTGATGCTCTCCTTATGACCGGTCAAGATCTACCACCACTTTCTTCTTTTCATCAACACCCCTGATGTCAATCATACCATTTCCGGTCCCGGTATACCTGAGCTGCCAATTTTCCCCGCCGGCAAGCTGCATCTGCCAGACCGCGGACTTGTCTGTTCCCATCTCTTCAACAAAGACGGCAGGAGGATCTGCGGTGCTGACATCATCGGCGGTTATGATATAGAGCGTCAGGTCTAGGGCGTGTGAGGTATAGTTCTGAATAGATACGTTCACGGCCCCGTTATCAGTCCATTTCTTTGCAACCAGCCGTCGCATGATCTGACCTTCAATCGGGGTGATATCAGGGACCGGCTTTTCGATGGTCTCAGCAACCTTCGTTGCAATCTCGGGTATGATGGCACAGATTGCCCTGGCACGCTCTTCTGAGAGCCTGCTTTTGTCCCTTCGTGAGAGGAAGGTCTTGAGATCCCGCCCGAGTTCCTGCAGCGCAAGGGTAATCTCCCGTTCAATCTCCGGTATGGACGCTATGGCATCCTTGCTTTCACTGGTAAAGGGGACATTGGTTGAGGCAACATGGACCAGGATAAGGACCGGC
>NZ_JAIWNS010000028.1 GCF_020216685.1 Methanospirillum hungatei
CCGGTTGGGAGCCCTGACTGACTGATATTGTAGGTCCGCCAGTTTACCGCACCTATGCATCCGGTGATGGCGCAGGCACCCTGTTGGTACATAAGGGGAACCCGGTTTGCAAACCGCATGATCCGGGCATTTCCTTCAGCATCCAGTTTTCCTCCATATCCAAGGGCAGCCTCGACGATGAACGGGTGGCCATGGTAAACGCTTGCCGGTCGTGTCCGTGCAGAACAAAAGTCAAACTGAAACTCTTTTTCAAGACCCTGCCTGATGAGAACCTCCCCGATTGGTGAGAGACACTGGTTTGCAGGCGGGGGCGGGACCTTTGCCTGTTGCATGGCGGACTGCAGACGTGCAAGACCATCGGCATCCAGTTTATTGGCTTTTGTCGTCTCTTTCAGCCCTGCCAGCTGGATGATCTCATGGGCTGTCTTCTGACCGACCCTGGAGAAACTGTTGATGAGAAAGGGTTCAAGTGGCTCTTTTGAACCGGCTGCAATACGTTTGAGTTCGCCAAGTTCCACCCCGTGCGGATGGGGGAGTATAGCCTGCGGGGGGATGATCGGCTCATCACTGGCCCGGTCAAAGAGGATTGCTTCCCCGTCTATCTCCACCCTGAGACGGGCATGGGGGTTGACCACCGAAGTGTATCGCAGGTATTCGATCAACCGTTTCCTGGCGGTGAGGGAACTCTTAAACTCTATCTCAATCCTGGTCCCGTGCACCCTATCCCAGGTGGTCTCTTCCCGTTTCAGGATCTCCGGTTCATTGGTCTCGGTCTTGATCTGGACCAGGAACCGGAACGCCGGACGGTCTGATCCGCACCGGGAGATGACAAGGGTTGGTCTGCCACTTGTCAGCTGGGCATAGAGGACGGCGGCGGATATTCCGATACCCTGCTGTCCGCGTGACTGCCTGATCTGGTGAAACCGGGAACCATAGAGGAGTTTTCCAAAGACATAGGGGATATTCTCCGGAACAATACCCGGTCCGTTGTCCTCCACGACTACCTTGAAGATATCGCCCTCCATCCGGAAGATGCCAAGATAGATATCAGGAAGGACTCCGGCCTCTTCACAGGCGTCAAGGGCATTATCAATCGCTTCTTTTACCGTCGTGACAATGCCACGGGTCGGGGAGTCAAAACCGAGAAGATGTTTGTTCTTCTCAAAAAATTCGGCAACACTTATGCTTCGCTGTTGTTTTGCCAGATCATCAGCATGAGCAGGTTTTGGTGATGCCATAGAATTTAAATGGATGTCAGTTTCTGTATTGCCTCATCAGCCGTGATCTTCTCCTGGGTTCCGGCCTTCAGGTCTTTGAGGGTAATGGTCCCGGTTGCAACTTCATCCTTTCCGATGATGACCGCATAGTCTGCACTCTTCCCTGCAGCCTTCATCTGAGCTGAGAAGCTCCGGTCCATCAGGTCGGTCTCGGTGATGATACCATTCATCCTGAACTGCCCGGCAATGGTGAGAGCATAGTCCCGTCCTTCGCTCGTGGTGATGATCATCACCTGTGGCTGCCAGGGGATCCAGCCTGCCTCACCAAGAGCAACCATCACCCGGTCAAAACCGATGGCAAATCCGGCCGACGGAGTATCTTCTCCCCCAAAGAGATGGGCAAGACGGTATGCACCACCACCAAGGATCTGGTTTTCAGCACCCAGCCCCTCTGCAAAGCATTCAAAGACGACCCCGGTGTAATAGTCAAGTCCTCGTGCAATGGCCGGGTTTATCTCGTACGGGATTCCTGATGCGTCAAGGATGGCAAACATCTCCCGAACCCGTGCAGCCTCCGGAATCTCTCCGATGATTGCAAAGATATCTTCAAGTATCCGGGCACCACACAGCCGGAGGAGGGGATCACACAGGTCGTCCCGTCCGATATCGCGAAGGTATGTTATTGCGGCTTCTTCCTCACGCTTGTCCAGAAATCCCCGGATCTTCTTTCGATCTCCATCGGCAAGATCTGCAAGGAGGGTCCGCATGAAGGAGAGATGGCCGATGCGGAGGACAAATTGTACTCCTGCCGTCCTGAGAAGGTCATATCCGAGCGTGATAACCTCCGCATCCCCTATGGCAGAGTCTGCCCCGATAAGTTCTGCCCCGAACTGCCAGAACTGGCGGTATCTTCCCTTTTGTGGTCGCTCATACCTGAAACAGTCGGCAAAATAGCACCACTTGACAGGCTTGTTCAGAGACCGGCCCTCTTCAACATACATCCGGAGAACCGGAGCGGTAAGTTCCGGCCTTAGTGCAAGCGACCTGCCCCCCTTGTCCTCAAACACGTACATCTCATTGATGATCCCCTCTCCTGACCGGATGGTGAAGAGCTCCAGTTCTTCAAATACCGGGGTTGCTATCTCCCGAAACCCATAGAGTCGTGCTCGTGCCCGCATCCGCGCTTCTATCTCACGACGCCGCTCCATCTCATTAGGGAGCATATCCCGTGTCCCGCGTGGTTTTTGTATCATGATGTTACCTTCTGGTATTATTCCGGGGAACACTCCCGAAGAACCTGGTTATTGCCGGTTCGTTTGTCCAGATCTTCTCTCTCTCTTCTTTTCCCTGAAGGTACAGTCCAAGCAGGACGATCCCGGTCCCCAGGATGGAGACCTCCGGCCACAGGTAGACGATACCTGCACCGGCAGTTGCAAGCGCAGTCTGGTATACTCCGTGTATTGAGGCTTTCCTGTACCCGGGAAGCAGGGACCGTGCCCAGATTCGGATATCGCGCAGCCAGAGGAAGATGCAGACGAGGGCGCCAAAGACTGAGATCAGAAAGAGAATACTCATCGCAATGAACCTATTATGTACTGTTTCTTGCATATCGTACTTATTCCATATGGAGAAAGGACCGGATCTGAAACACATTCTGCAGGCGGCATATGACCACACATTGAGTCCGGACGAGGCTCTGGCACAGATATGTGCTGAATCAGTTCTGCCGGTGGGCTCGGTGGCATGCCTTGATATGTCCAGGAAGGCCCGGTGCGGTATCCCTGAAGTGATCCTTGCAGAAGGAAAAGAGCCAGCTCATCTCCGTTCGATTGTTGAAAGTTATGTCACATCCGCCGGGAGATGTATCATATCCCGTCTTGACCCTGAAACTGCTGTCTCACTCATGGAATGGGCACGGAGTCAGGATATATCATCTACATGGTCGGATGAAGGGCGCGTTCTGGTCCTGGCAAAGGGGACACCAGCTCCGAAGACCAGGGGAGTTGTCGGGATCATCACCGCCGGCACGTCAGATATCAGGGTTGCCGAGGAGGCCAGGATAATAGCCGAAGAGATGGGGTGTGAGGTTCGAAGAGCCTATGATGTCGGAGTTGCAGGCATTCACCGCCTCTTTCCCGTCATCCGGGAGATGGAAGGGTGTCATGCCTTCGTCGTTGCAGCGGGAAGGGAAGGAACCCTGCCGTCTGTGGTGGCAGGTCTTGTGGACCGCCCGGTCATCGGGGTGCCGGTCTCAACCGGGTACGGGTACATGGGCGCAGGTCAGGCTGCCCTTGCCAGCATGCTTCAGTCCTGTTCGGTTCTGACGGTGGTAAATATTGATGCAGGATTTGTTGCCGGAGCCTCTGCTGCGATGATCGCAAACCTGGTGGCGGGATCATGATCCGGGCGCTGTATATTGGCAGATTTCAGCCGTATCACAACGGGCATCATTATGTGATAAACCAGATCGCACAAGAAGCGGATGAACTCATCATCGGGATCGGCAGTGCCCAGATGAGCCATGAAACTGGAGATCCCTTTACCGCCGGAGAACGGGTGCTTATGATCACCGGTGCCCTGCAGGATCTGCATAAACCCCTGTATGTCATCCCGCTTGAGGATATCAACCGCAATGCACTGTGGGTGTCACATGTCCGTGCCATGACACCACCATTTCATCGGATCTACTCAGGAAATCCGCTTGTTATCCGGCTCTTTCACGAGGCCGGGATTGAGGTCTTAAGCCCTGCCATGTATGAGCGGGCGACCCTGTCCGGTACGAAGATCAGGGACCTGATTGCCTGTGACAAGCCCTGGGAGGATTTTGTTCCTCCTGCTGTTGTCAGGGTAATACAGGAGATAGACGGAATATCACGTATCAGGGCACTAAACCAGGATGACGGGGACTGCCCCGGACGATAAGGAGATGGGTCATGTTTGAATCAATAAAAAAAATATTCAGCAAAACATCTGAAAGAATACCAAAAACAGCGATATCACTTGAAGAGCTTTCTGCCTGGCTTGATGAGAAGGAAGCGGATTGCATCACCCGCCGGAATGCCGCATCCACGAGTTGTCGTGAACGATTACTGAAACTTGAACAGGATCTCCACCAGCTTCTGACAGAATTTGGTGAAGAATCATCAGACGAGCCCCATCATCACAAGGTGGAACAGGTCAACCGTCATGCTCTCCCCCAGTTCTGTAAAAAGATAGAGGCTGAACTTGAAGGAGAGTTCTCCGAGGATGATGAGGTCTTTTACCGGGAAGTCGCCGGACTTATCAACGGATGTTTTAAGGCGTACCGGGGGCCGGGAAGGTATCTGCACCATCTCTATCCGGATGAAGTCAAGGTTTTTAAACAGACGCTGGACCATATGGGCCATGAACTGAACCGGATGACCGAGATCATACGGATATCACGAGAACGGCTCATGCACATCGCAGAAATGCGTGATCTTCTCCACAACCGGGATGCCCTGATAGAGGAGGAGGCGCAGGCAGGTGCAGAAGAGAAAAAATTTGAAGCACGGTTATCTGAACTGAAGACAGATCTCCAGAAGGCCGGGTCAGAGCTGGAACGTCTGCTTGCATCAGATTCCTATGCCTCATATCAACGTCTTGAAGAGGAGACCGGGCAGACCATGGAACAGTTGGAAAAGGCCCGCGAGACATGGGAGTCCCAGATCCGACTAGCACTCCCGGTATGGAAAAGAGCAGTGAAAGCCTTCCAGGAACAGGCAAAACCGGTGGATGAAAAGAACATGGAGGATCTCATCCAGACTGCATCATCACCCCGGCGTGATGACGATGAGATAGCACGGCTGATCTCCCAGACCGCAAAACCTCTCTTTACTCTGTTTGAGTCAGGAATCGTACAGGCGAAGAACTCGTTTGAGAAACATCTATTCACGACACGCGATGAGTATGCAAAAAAATTCAGTGACCTGTCCATAAGTCTGCACACCCTTTCAGAAGATCTGAAAAGAAAGAAACAGGACCTTGAAGAAAACCCCCTCCTCGAACAGAAAAATCATATTACTCATACTATTGCGGAAGCAGAAAAGAGGATTGATGAACTGAACCACGAAGAGGAGAAGAGAAAAGAGCGACTTTTCTCCCTGAAAGAAAAACAAAAAACCATCCTTGAAGATTTGAAAAATAAATTTTCCAAATTCACCGAAGAGGAGATGGACCTGATGCTCCCAGGTGAAGAGTCATGAGAGTGACACGAACCCTCCCGGTTGAGAAGGGAACGGTGGCCTGCCTTCCTGATAAACGGGAAGATGTTGAAAAGTGTCGGTTCTGTGTTCATTCGGTACGGTTTGGCATCCCCGGAAGAGAAATCCCATCCCCCGCCCGTGCCTTTTGCACCATGAGCCGGGTAACTGAAGAGGTTGACCTGAAAAAGGTCACCAGTGTGGTCTGTGATGATACAGGATCGGAGGGTTTTCGAAGCATCATGAATGTTATCAGCTAAAAAAGGGAAGTATCTCTTCTATTCTGACATGAGCCTCGATGTGATCTGCGAGGGCATCAAACGGATCCCTCTCCTGCGCTGGCGGGGTCCAAGAAACTCCCTTCCGGTCACAGAGGAAGGTGACAAATGCAGCAGCGACTTCTGGGGAGGTGAAAAGCCCATGCATATACGTCCCGACAAGCAGCCCGTCTTCACTGACAACCCCTTCTCCTGAAAATGCCTCCCTGATATCTCCCCGGCAGGTGGTTCCCATGTGGATCTCATACCCTGATACGGATGCAATCTTCTTCAGAAACGGCCCGTGACCGGATGACGTTCGGGTCACCTGCACCGTCGTCTTCTCATACCCGGAAAATGTCGTCGTGCAGGGGATGAGCCCGAGGCCCTGGAACGCTCCCTCTTTTGACTCAACTCCCGAATCAAGAATCTGTTCACAAAGCATCTGGTACCCGCCACAGATACCGATGATCGGAACTCCCTGAGTCCTTGCCTTTTTAATCTCCTCACCTGTTCCGGATGCAATCACCTCTTCCAGGTCCTCGATGGTGTTTTTTGTTCCTGGCAGAATGATGGCATCAAATCCGGAGAGCGGGGTTCCTGGCTTTACATACCTGACCGATGCATACCGCTCAAGAACTTCATAATCGGTGAAGTTGGATATCCGGGGTAGGTGGATGACCGCTATATCAACAGGAGCACTTCTGGTTTTTTTATCCTGCAGTGAGAGCGAGTCTTCACTTGGGATATCCACATCGGTCACCGGAACAAGACCGATTGCAGGAACGCCGGTAATTTCCTCAAGGATTCTCATACCATCCGAGAAAAGGGCAGGATCTCCCCTGAATTTATTGACAATGACCGCCTTTACCAGCGGGCGGATATCGTCAGGAAGAAGGGAGATCGTTCCATACACCTGCGCAAACACCCCTCCCCGTTCAATATCGGCGACAAGGATAATCGGGAATCTGAGTGCCCGGGCAAGACCGATATTTGCTATGTCACGGTCAAAGAGATTTACTTCAGCAGCGCCTCCTGCACCCTCTACGACGAGCGCCCCGTACCGGCTCCTGAGTTTTTCTGCAGCCTCTAATGCAACGGTCAGCAGGTTGTCGGTCACTTTGTAATAGTCACCGGCATGCACATCATGGTGAGGTCTGCCAAGCAGCACTATCTGCGATGTCTGATCCCCTTTTGGCTTGAGGAGGATCGGGTTCATCTCCACACAGGGTGGAATGCCTGCCGCATGTGCCTGCATCGCCTGTGCTATCCCGATCTCGCCTCCATCTTCCGTTACCCAGGAGTTCAGACTCATATTTTGTGACTTAAACGGGGCATTTGAAATCCCCCGGCGTCGGAGGATCCGGCACAGGCCGGCTACCATCGTACTCTTCCCTACATGTGAAGCGGTCCCCAGGACCATGACAGACATATATGCTCAGGTAGGATGGATGAAGATAATATAGTGCAACAACCGCCTCCATCCATGGATGAGAAAAAACTGGTTTATATCGGGATATTTTATGATAAGCATTTAATAGTAAAACATGAGATGGAATAAGTAATGAATGGTGGTATCTGCTCCATATGTGGGCTACCAAAAGAACTCTGTATCTGTGAGGAAGTTGCAAAGGAACAGCAGCGAATCAATGTGAAAGTGAATAAACGTCGGTACGGAAAAGAAGTCACCGTTATTGAAGGACTGGATCCGACTGACATTGACCTTGAAGACCTTTCAAAGTTTATGAAAAGTAAACTGGCCTGTGGCGGTACTGTGAAAGGCAACTCCATAGAATTACAGGGCAACCACCGTGATCGGGTTATCGATCTTCTTGCTACAAAGGGATACGCCGTGGATAATATCTCTTAAACAGCAAAAGAAGTTACTTTTTCTTTTTCTGCCGTACCATCGAGTGTAAATCAAGATGATACGTATCTTCGGATCCAACCCGTACGACCCGGTCATCAGTCTCGATCAGTCTGGACAGGTTCAGGTCATACCTGCCGGGTTCGAGAATTCTGATACTTTCAATGGAATCAGAATCCTGCTTCGGTTCTTCCAGTCCATTGTCTGCGTGCTCTCTGGTCGGGGTTACAGGGAGAGGAGCCGGCGTCTCAGGTGCATGGGTCTGCAGGGGTTCATTCTTTTGTGCCCTCTTTCTGCCGGTCTCAAAGACAAACTTGCCACAGCCACATACCGGACAGCCGTCCCTGAGGTGGCGTGCATCAGGAAACAGGGTCTTGCATCCGGCGCAGCGATGAGGCATGGTTCACCTCCCTGATATCCAGGCGCTGATGAGACCACGATCTTTTCGTATCATCTTGAGCTGATTTGCAGGACCGATGACAGTAAGCCTCCGGTTCTCATCATCTCCCCTCATAAATCTGGAGAACACACCTGCGGGGCGCTGTTTGGAAGGATATGTCTCAATCTCAATACCTGAAAATCTGTCAGGCAGAATCTCCTGCATGGTCATCTCAATAAGCACGGATTGTTCATCGGGTGTGAGGCCGCTTTCAAGAATGACGATGGTGCCTTCACGGACATTATCCAGGATAAGGCGTATCTTTTCCATTGAAGGCATCTGTGCGAGCCGTTCTTCTGATATGAGATCTATTCGTACACCCTGCATGTTTTTCACCTGAAATGCCGGACCATTTCTTCATAGAGATTTTCAATCTGGGTTCCATCAAGACACGAAACCGGTACGACAGGGTGCTGGGGGAAGGCCGTGCGTATCCGGTGGGGTGCCGCATCAGGAAGGTCAATCTTGTTTGCTGCAATGATAACCGGCAGTTTCCTGCTTTCAATAATCCCGATCATCATGATATTGACCTGTGCAAACGGGTCCAACGTCGCGTCAATCATGTAAATAACCCCGTCAATATCTTCACGAAGCCAGTGCATGGCCTCCGCGACCCCTTCGGTAGCCTCGCGTGCACGGGTGATGGCATCCTCCCGCTCAATGCCGTATTCGATAAACTCTTTATAATCAACCCTGGTGGTAACGCCGGGTGTATCGACGATATCAATCGTGATAGACCGTCCGTTTGAGCCGGTGATGGTGATATTTCCTGTCCTGACTGCCCGTCTGGTCTCATGTGGCACCTCACTGGCTGTTCCGGATACCGTGCCTGACCAGTCTTCAGCGATCCTGTTTGCAAGGGTGGTTTTCCCTGCATTTGGAGGGCCATAAATACCTATACGGGCGGTCTTGTTCTGGAAAAGATTTGAAAGGATTCGCGAGAGAGTCTGGCTTATTCCCATTGTGGTTACGTCCCTGGGCTTGTTTTTTTGAAATCAGGCCTGTGAAAAGCCTGCCTGTCTACATGGTTATGATCAGGGAGTATTATTATTGTTGTCATCCCACCTGTCTCGGATCTTCATATTTGACATACCGGTCACCGGAGCGATGGATTAATACCCGATCCCGATAAGTATCAGAGCAATGCATCTGCCCGGGAAACCGAGAGGTGACAGTAATGAGCTACAACAGTGACACGATCCAGCTCGAGACCAAGGTCCCAGTGCGGGAAATAATGCGAACGAACCCCAAGACTATTGATTATCATGCAACGGTAGCGCATGCAGCACGGAAAATGTGCAGCAAGGACCCATCCGGCAGTTGTATAGTCCTTCGGGATGGCGTTGCCGTGGGGATAGTTACCGAGCAGGACATTAACTGCAAGGTCGTCGCCCGGGATCTGCGCCCGAGTGAAGTCCACGTCAGTGAGATCATGACTTCACCCCTGATCACGATTGGTACAGATAAAACCGTTGAGGATGCCGCTCACCTGATGATCCGAAACCGGGTCAGAAGACTGCCGATCACCAATGAGAAAGGTGTCGTGATCGGTATTGTGAGTGTCCGGGACATCGTTGCAGTGAGTACAGAGATTAATGAACTGATGGGCGAACTCGTGGTAATTAATCGTGCTGATGACATTAGTTCAGGAATGTGCAGCAGATGCGGCCAGATGTCAGATGAACTGACCAGTATTGACGGGTCCCTCATCTGTCCGAACTGCATGGAAGACGACCGGTTGTAACATACGGCAGCACACAGGGTTTTCTGCCTGAAGCTGTATGTTCCTTAATCGGGCACATTCCAATCTCATCCGAATGTGTGAGATTCCGGGCACCTATCAACCCGGAGGTATAAATTTTTGACCTGAATCCTGACATCTGCCGGCTTTCTGATCATTCACCCCGGCAGAATGTCCGGACGTATTTACCGTCTAACCGTAAGGCTGGTATCTCATGAATTCACATCATGACCATGAAAACAAGACAGTTCTTTCGATA
>NZ_JAIWNS010000029.1 GCF_020216685.1 Methanospirillum hungatei
GCTACCTCGAAAGTGATCTCAGCCCCGCCTACCATGCGGATCTTTGGAGCAATTGAAACCCTTACCCAATGGGGATTTCGCAGACTGCCCATAGTAGACCCGGGGACTCATCGGCTGAAAGGAATTATTACTGCACGGGATGTCATTGATTTTCTTGGCGGCGGTGAGCTCTTCAATCTCATCAATGTCAAGCATGATGGGAATTTCCTCGCAGCAATCAACGAAAGTGTCAGCAAGATCATGAAGACTGATGTCAGGACCCTCAAGCCTGATGCAACGCTGAATGAAGCGCTTGAAATCATTCTTCGTGATCGTATCGGAGGCATTCCGATTGTTGATGAGGACGGGGTGCTCAATGGCATTGTCACCGAGCGGGACGTGCTGAAGATCCTGTGCCGGTCACATGCCGCAACGCCGGTCGAGAGTGTTATGACCCGCTCACTTCTGGTTCAGCAGCCGGACTGTCCGCTCTCGACTGTTACCAAGGTAATGACAGAACACCAGTTCAGACGTCTGCCCATTGTGAAAAATGATGTGTTATTCGGGATAATCACCGCAACCGACATCGTGCGGTACATCGGGACCGGACGGGTTTTTGAAAAACTGGTCACCGGGGATGTGGCAGAGGTCATGAACATCCCGGTCCGGGATCTCTTAAGCGGAAACCTGTTCACAACCGATCCTGATGCAACCGTGACCGATGCAGCACGGGCCATGATGGCAAAGAAGGTCGGTGCTCTGCCGGTGATAGATCAGAGCAGACTGGTGGGTCTGGTCACAGAGTTTGATCTGGTCAGGGCGTTCTCACCGGCGAATAGTGACAGGAGATAAGTGATGCTGGTTTCAGATCTGATGTCTACACCGGTACATGCCGCAAAGCCGGGAGATACCGTCTCACATGCACGAAACCTGATGCTCAGGCATAAGATATCCAGGGTTCTTGTCGTTGATGATGGTCGCGCACAAGGAATCATTACAAAGAAGGATATCGGGTTTCGTCTGCGGAAGAATGATCCGGACTGGCGGCATCGGAAGATGGATAGTGCCGCCTTAAGTCAGGTGATGAGTACTGACCTCGTGAGTTTATCCCCAGACAGCAGCATTCGTGATGCGCTCCTGCTCCTGGTCAGTCATGATATCTCGGGAGCTCCGGTTATTGATCAGGGGATGGTTCTGGGCATTCTGACCAGGACTGACATTTTGCGCTCACAATTGGTGGCACAACTGGATATTCCGGTCCATGAGATAATGCATGAACCAGCAATGGTCACCCCGGAGCACTCCCCGGTGCATGTGGTTGACCTCATGAAAAAAGGAGCAGGGGCAGTAATCGTTGTTGATGATGGAGGAGCTGTCGGGATTATTACCGAAAGTGATCTTGCCTTTTATGTAGATAACCCTGAAAATGCGGGGTCTGGTACCGCAGCAGGGATGATGAGGCCGACAATCCCGTCTCTTCCTGAGACAGCGAGAACCAGAGAAGCCGTGGCGGTCATGTTAGAGACTGCCTGTCAGAGTGTGATAATCTCTGGCGGGAACGGCATAAAAGGAATAATTACCAGAGATGACATAATACGGGAAGTGGTTCAATGACCAATACCATACTTGTACGAGACGTGATGGCAAAACCGGTTACGGTAGCAAAGTCTGCTCCGGTCACCGATGCCCTGGATAAAATGCTTGATACCGGACTTGATCCCCTCGTGGTACTTCACCACGATGAAGTGGTCGGGACTGTATCCCGTCAGAAGATAGTTGAAAAACTTGGTGCCAGACACAGCTCTGAAGTCGCACCAACCGCGATCCACGTCTCCAATACCATTGACACCGAATTTACCATTGTATATGAGGACCAGGAGATCGATGTCCTGATCCCGCTTCTTCAGAACCAGGCAAAACTGGCTGTTGTATACAATGAAGACAACAAGATTGTCGGACAGGTGGCATATGGAGACTTACTCGCTAAGATGGTTCCAGAAGGGGACCTCTCCTCGGTCACTGAGCCTCACCATGTAATAGAGGCCGGAGAACGGATGGTTCATCTGCGCCGGAAGATGGTTGATGAGAAGATTGCCAGATATGTTGTCATGGCTGACAACAAGATCGCAGGACTGGTCTCTGAGACCGATGTTGCAGTTGCTCTTACCAAATTCCGTGAAGCAGTTGATGACCGGCACCAGGAACATCAGATACGCAATATTCTGGTCAGGGATATTATGAGTTCTCCGGTAATGACTGTTGAAAAGAGTGCAACGATCCCGGAGGTTGTGTCAAAGATGCTTTCAAAGAACATCAGCAGCCTTCCTGTCACAGATAATGGGAAAGTAATCGGAATCGTTACCCGTCAATCCCTTATCAGGGCGTTATAGTGCTTTGTCTGACGTCTTGGAATGGTCGAGATGAAAAGAAGATTAATCCAAGGCGTGCATACAAAACGCACTTCATAGTAATAAGCAAACTCTCGGACTAATCTCTGAAAGTCTGCATTATTCTATATAATTTTTTTCGATATTTCCAAATACCTGCAGAGCGAATCCGCTGGTATGAATCTTCACCCCATGCAGCCGGTAAAACCTGATGCCCGGGTTGATTCTCTCCTGAAACAGATGAGTATGACCGGGTTTCAGGGGCGGAAACTTGGTGAATCGGTTGCGGTATGGAGTCAGATGATAGAGGATCCTGATGTTACCATATTTGCCGGACTGTCTGGTGCCATGGTCCCTGCAGGTATGCAGGAATGCCTGATAGCGCTGCTTGAAAACCGGTTTATTGATGTGCTGGTCTCCACCGGAGCAAATATCTTCCACGATATCTGTGAGCATGCAGGGATCAGGCATTATCTCGGGCATCATATGGTGGATGACCAGGACCTTTTCAGACAGGGTATTGATCGGATTTATGATGTTTTTGCATATGAGGATCAGTTCAGGGGCGTTGATGCAAAAATTGCAGAATTTGCAGAGGGACTTGTGGGGTTTTCTGGCTCATCTGCAGATTTTATCCGACAGCTTGGGGTATGGCTTACACAGAAGTACCCATCCGGAAGATCACTTACTGCCACGGCAGCCCGTCTGAATATCCCCATATTCATCCCTGCCCTGTGTGACTCGTCTATTGGCATTGCTCTTGTCATGGCACGAAGAGGAGGTCATCAGGTCATGATAGACCAGCTGGCTGACACAGATCAGCTGACCGGATATGTTGAAAAGGCACAGAAGACGGGTGTCATCTATGTCGGCGGGGGGGTTCCGAAAAACTTCATCCAGCAGACACAGGTTATTGCGTCCATTCATGATCATGGGTGCGGGGGACATGATTATGCGATCCAGTATACAACAGATACGCCACATTATGGAGGACTTTCCGGCTGTACCTTTGAAGAGGCGGTATCATGGGGAAAAGAGTCATGTACCTGCAGGAAAGTTCAGTGCTTTTGTGATGCAACCATAGCCCTTCCGCTTGTTATATCAGCCCTTCTTGCCGCAGGGATCCGCCGGTCTGGACATTCATGATTCTATGGCAATGAGAGTCAGATATCATAACCCTTATATCTCATTCCCATCCACATTAGTAAGCACAATTCCTGTAGCAGCAGAGATTCTGTTGCGAGTGTCGATATGATGCGATTTTGCATGTTGAGGTAGCCAAGCCAGGTATGGCGCAGGGTTGCTAACCCTGTGTCCCTTGGGACTCGGGGGTTCAAATCCCTCCCTCAACGCTGACACGCAGGCAATTCCCTGAAGTGAGGCATTGCATGGCTCAGGATGACCAGGAGATAAACTACTTTGTCAGGGTTCATAATACCGACCTTGACGGGACGAAGCCCGTTCTTATTTCCCTGACCGGTATCAAAGGGGTCGGACGACATACTGCCAAGTTCATTGCTGAAACTGCAGGTGTTGAAAAGAACGTATTGATGGGTAAACTTGATGAAGCATCTGTTGACCGGATCCGTGAAGTCGTCAGTAACTATGCCGACCGGATTCCAGTCTGGATGAGTAACCGCCCCAAGGACGTCTATACCGGTGTCAAGCGTCATCTGCTCGGAGCAGATGTCACGATGACCGTTGATGATGACATCAACCTGCTCAAGAAGATCCGTGCATACCGCGGTATCAGACATGAGACCGGCCAGAAAGTCCGTGGTCAGCGTACCAAGTCTACCGGAAGAACCGGCCTTATCGTCGGTGTGAAGAGAAAGAAAGCCTAGGCGGGATGAAACATGGGCTATCCAGGTAAAAATCACAAACAGTACCAGACACCCAAGCGTCCGTTCGAACTCTCCCGTATTGAGGAAGAGACCCGCCTTGTTATTGAGTATGGTCTCAGAAACAAGCGGGAAGTCTGGATTGCCAAGGGTGCACTCCGGAAGTACCGCAAAGCAGCTCGTGAGATCATTGCTCTGCAGTCTACCGGTTCAGAACAGGCACGTGTTGAACGGAAGAAGGATGAACTGATCGGCTCTCTGCAGCGTTCCGGAATGCTTTCAGAGAATGCAGATATTGATGATGTGCTTGCACTCAAAGTGGAGCAGCAGCTTGACCGGAGACTTCAGACTCAGGTCTACCGGCGTGGATTTGCACGTTCACCAAAGCAGGCACGCCAGTTCATTACTCATGGACATATTGCAATAGGCGGACGCCGTGTTACCATTCCGGGATACACGGTAAGCGCAAAGGAACAAGAAGAGATCTCATACGCTGGGTCTTCACCACTGGTCAGTGATATTCACTCAGAACGCCAGCGGATTGCAAAGGTTGGGAGATAATCATGAGTGAAGGGAAGGAAAAATGGGGCGTTGCTCATATCTACGCATCATTTAATAATACCATCATCACGGTAACAGATCTGACCGGTGCTGAGACCATTACCAAGAGTTCAGGTGGTATGGTCGTCAAGCAGGACCGGAACGAGAGTTCTCCATATGCAGCAATGCAGATGGCCGGTAATGTTGCCCAGGCAGCACGAGAAAAAGGAATTGTTGGTCTTCATGTGAAGGTCCGTGCCCCGGGTCGTGGAAAACAGCGTTCTCCCGGACCAGGTGCCCAGGCAGCAATTCGTGCACTTGCCCGTGCAGGGATGCGTATCGGACTTATCGAAGATGTAACTCCGGTACCACACGACTCAATCAGGCCAAAAGGCGGGAGAAGGGGTCGTAGAGTCTGATGAAGATCGAATTCAGCAGTCTTGAAGAGAAAGCTGCGTCGTTTGTTCTCAGTGATGCCCCAATCGCGTTTGCAAATGCACTCCGCCGTGCAATGGTCAGCGAAGTTATGACCTTTGCAATTGAGGACGTCAAGATTTACGACAATACCAGTGCTCTCTTCGACGAAATTCTGACTCACCGGCTGGGTCTCATCCCGCTGGTCACTGATCCTGACAGTTTTGTCCCCCGCAGCCAGTGTTCCTGTAATGGGGCCGGCTGTCCACGATGCACGGTCACGCTCACCATGAGTGTTGAAGGTCCGGGTGTTGTGATGTCAGGTGATCTTATCTCTCAGGATGCAGTGGTAAGACCGGCAGAAGACAATATTCCCATCGTAAAACTTGAGAAGAACCAGAAGGTTGTGATCGAGGCACAAGCATACATGGAGCGGGGAATGGAACATGCAAAATGGTCCCCGACGACGGTATGCGGTTACAAGAACTATCCCATCATCACCCACGACGAGCGGTGTGACGGGTGTGGTCTGTGTGTTGAAGTCTGCCCAAAGGAGATTCTGGAAGTGAAGGGTTCTGCTGTCGGGGTAAAGGATGGTGGTCTTGCATCATGTTCACTGTGCCGGCTGTGTGAGCAGGCATGTCTGAACAGCGGTATCGGGGATGAACCGGCTATTCATATCGGAATGGATGACCGGAGATTCCTCTTCACCGTCGAGAGTGCCGGAGCATTACCAACGGTCAGAATTATCAAGCATGGACTGCTGTTTCTGAAAAAACAGTCAGATGAATTACACGAGGCTTTAAGTGAAATTAGAGGGTAACGGAGCATGACCAGAAGGAATGATAAGTCCAATCCGCGCCTTGCCGAACTCATCAGACTCCTGAAGCAGACGTCGCGTGAGAACGAAGTTGAGATCTGGAGCGATATCGCATCCAGGCTTGAGAAGTCGCGGAAAAACTACGCGGAAGTAAACGTCAGCAAGATTAACCGGTATGCACAGGAAGGGGAGACCCTGATTGTTCCGGGTAAGGTGCTTGGGAGCGGAGTTGTAGAGGCAGGCGTGACAGTTGCTGCACTGAGCTTTTCAGATGCTGCAGTAAGCAAGATCACTGAGGCAAAGGGGCAGTGCATCAGCATTGAACAGTTGCTCTCCCAGAACCCGAAGGGAAGCAGGACAAGGATACTGAGGTAGGTAGATATCATGGTAGTAGTAATTGACGGTGATGGCCTGCTTCTCGGAAGACTTGCCAGCAATGTTGCAAAGCGTGCCCTTGCAGGTGAAGAGATAGCAGTGGTTAATGCTGAAAAGGCAGTGATATCAGGAAACCGTGCACGGGTTCTTGGCAACTACAAGCAGAAACGCCAGCGCGGTTCTCGCGAGGGTGGTCCGTTCTTCCCCCGAAGACCGGATCACATTCTGAAACGTACCATTCGTGGTATGATTCCCTATAAGCGTGAGCGGGGAATTGAGGCCATGAAGCGGATCAGAATCTATGTCGGTGTCCCGGATGAGTTATCCGGACAGCCATTTGAAACGATTGAGGATGCAAGCAAGAAGCGGCTGGGTAACCCGTCACACGTGACACTTGGTGCAGTCAGCACGTTCCTTGGAGCAAAATACTGATCAGGTGACCTCTGATGAGAATAATCAATACCAGTGGAAAGAGAAAAACCGCGGTTGCACGGGCAACATTCCGGCCTGGTAAAGGGGTAGTTCGTATCAACTCCCTGCTGCTTGATGTGTTCTCCACCGAGCTTGCCAGAATGAAGATATCCGAACCACTCCAGCTGCTTCCGGGTGTGCTGGATGGAGTGGATGTCTCCATCAAGGTGGCCGGCGGAGGTATCATGGGGCAGGCAGAAGCTGCACGCACAGCCCTTGCCAGGGGAATTGTCAAGTGGCACAATGATCCCCGTATGAAAGACGTATATCACGTGTATGATCGCAGTCTGCTCGTGAATGACTCACGTCAGAAAGAAGCAAAGAAGCCACATGGTCGTGGGGCACGGAAGAAATTCCAGAAGTCATACCGGTGAGCTTTATTAGTATGAACTATAACATTAGTGGAGCAACCAGATGATACCGGTTCGCTGTTTCACCTGCGGAAAGGTAATCTCCACTGCATACGAGGAATATAAACGCCGTCGGGATGCGAGCGAGGATCCAAAAAGGATCCTCGACGATCTCGGAATGGATCGGTATTGTTGCCGGCGTATGTTACTCACGCACAAGGAGATTATTGACGAGCTTAACCCATACCAATGAGGGGTCGTAGGGTAGCCTGGACCATCCTAGGGCGTTCGGGACGCTCTGACCTGAGTTCGAATCTCAGCGACCCCATTCTTGTGCCAACGGATTTTTGAGGAGTTACGCATGCAAACTTATACTCGCTATGAGAAGGCGCGGATTGTCGGCGCCCGGGCACTTCAGATATCTATGGGTGCCCCGATCCTCATTGCCACCTCAAGTATTGATCCACTTGAGATAGCGATGGAGGAATTCGACCGTGAGGTTATTCCGATAACAGTGAAACGGAGATAGGTATTCGGATGACCATCACGCGCGCAATAACTCTGCGAACCATCCTCGATTCCAGAGGAAGAAAGACGGTTGAAGCTGAGGTCAGGACTGAACACGGATTTGGGAGAGCGGCAGCGCCGGGTGGTGCAAGTACCGGCATACACGAAGCTGCAGTACGGGATCCGGCTCTTGCTATACCTGATGCACAAGGACAGGTAATTCCCCATCTTATCGGCATCGATTCGTCAGATCAGATTGGTGTTGATTCCCTGCTCCATGAGATTGACGGGACTGATAATTTCTCCGGAATCGGAGCAAATGTCGCAGTTGCCCTCTCTCTTGCCATGGCAAAAGCAGCAGCAGACGCAACAAATATTCCGCTCTGGCAGCATATTGGCGGAGTATTTGTGGACTCTGCCCCGCGTCCGCTTGGCAATATCATCGGCGGGGGTGCTCATGCATCCCATGCCACACAGTTTCAGGAATTTCTTGTCGTCCCAACCGGCTGTGAGCGTGTTCGTGATGGTATCTTCGCAAATGCGCAGGTTCATAAAACTGTATATGATCTGCTGAAAAAACGTGGAATACGCGCAGGAAAAGGGGATGAAGGGGCATGGGCTCCCCCGATCTCTGATCCTGAAGCGTTCAGGATTCTGGCTGAGGCGATATCCCAGGTTTCTGATGAAACAGGATTTGAGATAAGTCCGGGGATTGATGCAGCAGCCAGTCAGCTCTATGATCCTGAATCCGGAATGTACCGGTACCGGGACGGGACCGTCAGATCACCAGAAGATCAGGTTACCTATATTGCAGACCTGATCGATGAATTTGATCTGATCTATGTGGAGGATCCCCTGTATGAGGAAGATTACGAAGGATTTGCTGCCCTGAACAGGGAGGCAGGAAACCGGTGTCTTATCTGCGGGGATGACCTCTTTGTAACAAACACAAAACGCATCCAGGAAGGTATCTCTCATGGGAGTGCCAATTGTGTGCTTATCAAGCCAAATCAGATCGGGACTCTGACTGATACCCATGAAGCGATAACCCTTGCAAAGCGTCATGGAATGGAGACAGTCATAAGTCACCGGTCTGGTGAGACTGAAGACACAACCATTGCTCATCTTGGATGCGCATTTCAGTGTATATTCATAAAAACGGGGGTTGTCGGCGGGGAGCGGACAGCCAAATTAAACGAACTCATACGGATTGAGGAGAGTATCTATGAACGGAAATGAAATGGAGATTGAACTGAACGAGCCTCTTGTTTCAGTTGAAGAGTATCTTGCAGCAGGTGTCCACATCGGAACCCAGCAGAAGAGCAGCGACATGAAGAACTTCATCTACCGCGTCCGCGGGGATGGATTATACATTCTGGATATCCGGGAGACCGACGAGCGGATTAAACTTGCCGCAAAGTTCCTTTCCCAGTATGATCCGGCAAAGATACTGGTAGTCACTTCACGTCAGTACGGCCAGTATCCTGCACGCCGGTTTGCAGATTCCATCGGTGCAACCCCGATCATCGGCAGATATATTCCTGGAACTCTGACAAACCCGCTGCTTCCACGCTATGCAGAACCTGATGTTGTCGTCGTAACTGACCCGGTCAGTGACCTGCAGGTCATCAAGGAAGCCATTCAGGTCAGCATTCCGGTGGTAGCCCTTTGTGATACCAACAATATGACAAGTCTGGTGGATGTCGTCGTCCCGACCAATAACAAGGGGCGCAAAGCACTCTCCATGATTTACTTCCTCCTGACTAAGGAGTTCCTCCGTCATAAGGGATACAATACCTCCCTGACCCCTGAAGACTTCGAAACCGAGATGTGATATCCTCGTCAAGGGATCATCAGGAACCGATATCCTGAAACGTAACCGGGATCAATCCCTCGTCCATGAAGAGCAGGGCCAGTACCGTCGCCGGGATGTTCTATCCTGGTGACCCCGGACGTCTCAGACAACTCCTGTCTGAACTCTTTCGAAATGTGACATCTTCCGGCGATGCAGCGGGGGTGGTATCCCCTCATGCCGGATATGTATACTCCGGAAAAACTGCAGCGAAGGCATTTGCTGCATTTGATGAGAAGTTTGACGGAACATTTCTGGTCATAGGTCCCAGTCACCGGGGTTTTCCCACCTGTATATCGCAGGTTCCCTGGGAGACCCCGCTCGGGATGCTGGAACCGGATACAGAACTTGGATCCTGTATTCATCTCCCGGTTGATGAACGGGCGATGAGTTATGGCTCTGAGAACTCCCTGGAAGTGCAGATGCCGTTTATCCAGTACAGGTTTCCACGGTCCAGAATTGTTCCGCTCATGATGGGTCATCAGACCTTACAGGAAGTTCATCGGATATCGTCAATAATCATCACCGCTCTGGAAAAATATCAAAAACCGGTAAAAATTGTGGCATCAAGTGACTTCTCTCATTATGTCTCTGCCGAAAAGGCATACCGCGATGATCACTATGCGATAGAGGCACTTTTACAGATGGATGTCCCTGAGTTTTTTTCCAGAATACAGTCGCATAATATCACTGCCTGCGGATATGGTCCCATAGGATGCATGATGGAAGTACTCAGGACCCGGGGGAAGACCCGGTGCGATCTGCTCGAATATACCACTTCAGGAGAGACAAGTGGTGATTATGACCAGGTCGTAGGCTATGCGGCATTGGCGGTGCGATAGTGGCAACCTGGAGTGCACCCGGAAAAGTGTTCTTATTCGGAGAACATGCTGTTCTCTATGAGAAACCTGGGATAGCACTTGCAATAAGACCACGGGTATATGTCACTGTCAGAAAAACAAGTCATCCGCATCACGCGAAATCACCCTATATTGATCAGTGCTTTCGGGAATTTGGTGTGAAGGGAAGTGTGTATATCAATTCACAACTTCCAAGTTCTTCAGGCCTTGGTTCATCAGCTGCAGTGACGGTGGCAACACTCGCAGCAATTAATGATGAATTTGATATGGGGCGAAGTAAGGAACAGATAGCCGAACTTGCCTGGAAGATAGAGAAAAAAGTCCAGAAAGGCCGGGCAAGTGCAACTGACACGACCGTATCAACATACGGCGGTATGTTTCTCATCAAGGAAGGAACGAGGAAACGTCTGGCTCCCCAGAATTATCACCTGGTGATAGGAAACAGCCAGATCTCACATTCGACCAGCAGAATGGTTGAAAAGGTGGCAGAACTGAGATCGAAACACCCGGCAATCATCAACCCGGTTCTGGACTCGATCGAAGCGATCGTCATGGATGCCATGAAACATCTTGACGAACCGGCATACCTTGGAAAACTCATGGATATGAATAACTGTCTGCTTGAGATGCTCGGTGTGGGCCATCCCCAGCTCTCGCGGCTGGTTCTTGCGGCACGTTCAACCGGTGCATTTGGTGCAAAGATAACGGGTGCCGGAGGTGGGGGATGTATGGTCGCTCTGGCACCCAAAAATATCAGGGCCAGAATAGCAGGAGCCATTGAGGTGTTTGATGGCAGGGCAATTATCACCTGCATTGATACAGAAGGATTGAGAAAGGAGCGGGATGCCTGATCGGATCATTTTAAAACTTGGTGGGAGCGTCATCACCGATAAGGAACGGGGTGATGCAGGAGTTATTCGTGAGAATGTCCTGCAAGATATAGCACGGGCTCTGAAAGAGTATGCAGATATTCCTCTGCTTCTCATTCATGGCGCCGGGTCATGCGGGCATCCACAGGCCAGGCAGTATCATATCCAGAGTGGTGTCTCCCGAGAGAATCGGGAAGGAATTTATGAGACACATCATGCGGTATCTGCCCTGAATGAACTGGTTGTCCGCATCCTTCGTACCGAAGGAATAGAAGCGGTCAGTGTCCATCCGCTTGAAGGCATGGTCGCATCCGGAGGAGAACTCTCCGGCTACTGCCTGACCCACCTTCATCTCATGATCGATCTTGGTATCGTACCGGTTCTGCATGGTGATGTGGTCATGGATACCGAGAAAGGGGCATGTATTGTTTCCGGTGATCAACTGGTCAGGGTATTGGCACAGCAGCTGGGTATGAAACGCATCGGGCTTGCAACCGATGTACCTGGTCTTCTGGATGCTGATGGGTCAGTTGTGAGGGAACTGCGCCGGACAATGGCGCATACCATAAGGATTGGAGGCTCCGGCTCAGTAGATGTGACCGGAGGAATGCAGGGAAAAATTTCAGAACTCCTTCGTCTTGCAGATATGGGTATTGAATCTGACATATTCCATATCTCACGACTTCAGGACTTTTTAGGCGGGGCAGATCATGGAGGCACCAGGATCCTGCCGGAGGAAGCATGAACCGCAGGGAATTTACCTCCTCCCGCAAACTTGATCACCTTCGTATCTGTCTTGATGAACATATTGAATCAGGCAGCACCGGCTTTGATGATATCAGGCTGGTCCATGAAGCACTCCCCGACTGTGATATGGACCGTCTGTCACTTGAGACCCGGTTTTTAGGGCATAATCTGGGCTCTCCCTTGTTTATATCTGCCATGACCGGCGGACATCCGGAGACAAAGGATGTCAATGCGGTTCTTGGAGAGATAGCTGGTGAATTTGGCCTTGGTATCGGTGTCGGATCCCAGCGGGCTGCAATAGAAAACCCCGAGCTGGCCGATACCTTCTCTATTGTCAGAGAAAAAGCACCCGATACATTTATTGTCGGGAACCTGGGCATTGTGCAGCTCAGGGATCATGGTATTGAGTGGGCGGAACGTGCGGTTGAGATGATCGATGCTGATGCCCTTGCCATCCATCTCAACTTCCTTCAGGAAGCAATTCAACCGGAAGGAGATCATGATGCCGGCGGATGCTATGCCGCTCTTCGTGAACTCTGCAGGGACCTGAAGGTTCCGGTAATAGTAAAGGAGACCGGTTCGGGCATTTCATATGAAACCGGGATCCGGTGCTTTGGTGCAGGAGCAGCATGTGTGGATATTGGTGGATATGGGGGCTCATCATGGGCCCTTATTGAAAGCCACCGGTCGGGGAGTGTTGCCGGCAGAGAAGATCTGCACCTGAAGGGATTAGGCGAGCGGTTTGGAGAGTGGGGTCTTCCGACTGTAGTAAGCCTGTATGAAACAGCCCGGTGTGGGGGACCGGTTATAGCAAGCGGGGGGATTCGATCCGGAATAGATATCACAAAGGCACTGGTAATGGGTGCCCATCTTGCCGGAATGGCACTTCCACTCTTAAAACCCGCCTGCGAAGGCCCTGATGTATTACGGGAAACTATCCGGACCATTCACCAGGAACTCCGGATAAGTATGTTCCTTACCGGAAAAACCCGAATATCCGAGTTACCACAGGCCCGGTGGTATCTCACCGGTAAGACACGGGAAATGATAGAAAATCTTCCAGGAGGAGACAGAATTGGACATTGAGATCCTTGCAGTGGGCGGGTATAATGAGTTTGGGCGAAATATGACCGCCGTCCGCTGCGGAAAGGAGATAGTAATATTTGATATGGGGATCAGGCTTGATTCCCTGATGATGTATCCCGATATAGAGATGGAAAATACCCATTCCCTGGACCTTATCCAGATGGGTGTAATACCTGATGATACCGTGATGAACCAGCTTGAAGGGACGGTCAGGGCCGTTATCCTCTCCCATGGTCATTTGGATCATATCGGGGCAGTACCAAAACTGGTTCACCGGTACAATGCTCCTATTATCGGGACTCCATATACCATTGAGCTGGTAAAGCAGCAGATTGAGGGTGAAAAGAAGTTCGGAGTCAATAACAAACTGATTGCACTGAAATGCGGACAACGATACAATATCTCAAATACTCTGGGAATGGAATTTGTCCGGACACAGCACAGTATTATTGATACGGCAACGGTTGCCCTGTATACACCAAAAGGGGCCATCGTCTATGCTCTGGACTTTAAACTTGATCGGAATCCTGTTCTCGGGGAACCGCCGGACTTTGCCAAACTCAAAAAGATTGGGAAAGAAGGGGTGCTCTGTCTGATCACCGAGTCCACCAATGTGAACAAGAAAGGCCGGTGTCCGAGTGAGCAGATTGCCAAAAACATGGTCCGTGACGTTATCACCAGTTACGAAGATGACAAGAACGCGATAATCGTCAGCACCTTTGCATCGCATATCGCACGGGTAAAGACCATCGCTGAATGTGCACATGAGATTGGGCGTAAACCCCTGCTCCTTGGACGTTCCATGGAACGGTACTGTGTCACAGCAGAACAGATGAAGATGGTCCGGTTCCCAGACACTACGAGTGTATTCGGAAACCGCCGGGTGGTTGAACGAACACTGCGCCGGCTGATTAAATCAGGAAAGGAACAGTATGTACCGATTGTTACCGGTCACCAGGGAGAACCAGGTTCAATTCTGACAAGGATCGCCCAGAATGACACTCCGTATAAGATAGAACGGGGTGACAAGGTGATGATCAGTGCCCAGCTGATCCCGAATGATATGAATCGTGCCCAGCGGTACCGGATGTTTACCATGTTAAAATCGCAGGGTGCGAGGATATTTGATGAACTCCACGTGAGCGGTCATGCATACTGCGAGGATCATTATGAGATGGTCCATCTCTTAAATCCGCAATTTATTGTATCAGCTCATGGTGGGATTGATCTTACCTCAGAGTATCTGGGGCTTGCAACAGAACTAGGATACACCCTGAACAAGGATTTCTTCCTGATGGCAAACGGTCAGAGACAGAAACTGGCATAAGGAACAGATTACGTATGGAGCTTGAGACATACCTGAAAAAAACAGCAGACGAGGTCAATTCTCTCCTGCAGGATTGTTATGGAGATCCGAAAACTGCCCTCTCCAGGGCAGCAAATCACCTGTTATTCGCCGGAGGAAAACGTCTCCGCCCGGCATTATTCAAACTGGCAGCCGATGCCGTGCATCCGGGGTCATCACAGAAGATAATGCAAGCCGGCCTTGCCCTTGAGGTGACTCATAACTTCACTCTGATTCATGATGACATCATGGACAAGGATGTGTATCGTCGGGGTCAGAAGACCGTACATACCCTCTGGGGTGAACCTGCTGCAATACTTGCCGGAGATGTTCTCTATGCCCGTGCATTCTTCCTTATCTGTAATGCGGAAGCTCCGGAAGGTGCAAAGGTCCGGGCGATATCTCTTCTTGCACGAACCTGTGAGGAGATATGCGAAGGCCAGCAGCAGGATATGTCTTTTGAAGAACGGGAAGATGTGACCAGAGATGAGTACCTGGAGATGATCACCAAGAAGACTGGTGTGCTCTATGGTGCTGCAGCAGCTATTGGTTCCCTTCTTGCAGGCGGCTCTGATGCACAGGGTGATGCACTCTATACGTACGGGTGCAAGATCGGTGCAGCCTTCCAGATTCAGGATGATCTCATTGATCTCCTCGCCTCATCTGAAAAATCAGGAAAGGATCAGGCATCAGACATCAGAGAAGGAAAACAAACTCTGATTGCCATTACTGCACGGGAGAAGGGGATTGATCTCAAACCCTGGCGTCGCTCTCTGAGCAAAGAAGACATCGTGTCCCTCATTGCACTGCTGAATGAAAAAGGGGTGATTCACTCCGTAGAGCAGGAAGCGAATGATATGATCAGTTCTGCAATCAATGGGCTTTCTGTCCTTCCTGATACGAAAGAAAAGAAACTGCTTGCTGATCTTGCCTGGTACTTTATCAAAAGGGACTACTGATGGACGACGTGCGTTCTGTATTACTCATTGCTGCTCTCTCCAATGCAGTGAAACATAAGAGTGTGCCGGCTGCAGGGGCAGTGATGGGTGCCATTCTTGGAACCCATCCGGAACTTCGTTCAAAGGCCGGTGAGATAAAAGGATTACTGGGATCGGTTCTGGAAGAGGTTTCTTCGTTATCTGCCGAAGATCGGGAAGAGAAGCTGAAAACCATAGCTCCTGACCAGTATGCCTCCCTCTTTGAAAAGAAGGAGAAGAAGAAGACCGGTCTTCCGGATCTTCCAAAGGCTGAAAAGGGGGTTGTGATGCGGTTTGCTCCCAATCCCTCAGGGCCGCTTCATCTTGGACATGCACGGGCAGCATTTCTCAACGATGAGTACATACGGCGGTATGGCGGGAAGTATATCCTCCGGATAGAGGACACCGATCCAAAACGGGTGGATCCCGAGGCCTATGATATGGTCAGGGAGGATATCGCATGGATGGGTCTTTCCATCGCTGAAACCATCTTCCAGTCAGATCGGTTCTCAAAATATTATGAGGTCGGAAAGGAGCTCATTCAGAAAGGCCATGCTTATGTCTGCCGGTGTGACAACGAGAAGTTCAAGGATCTCAAGATGCACAAGACCGCCTGTCCCTGCCGGAGTCAGTCCCCTGAAGAAGCACTGGACCTCTTTGAACAGATGCTTGACGGGGCATTTGCCGAGGGTGAGGTTGGTGTCAGGTTAAAGACCGATCTCTCTCATCCTGACCCGGCCATGCGTGACTATCCACTGTTCCGGGTTCTTACGTCCACTCCTCACCAGCGGGTTGATGCTATCGTATACCCGCTCATGAACCTTTCCGTGGCGGTAGATGATCACCTCCTTGGGATGACCCATGTCATCAGGGGGAAGGATCATATCGCGAACACGAAAAGGCAGGAGTTCATCTTCAGATATATGGGCTGGGAGGCGCCGGTATA
>NZ_JAIWNS010000209.1 GCF_020216685.1 Methanospirillum hungatei
TGACTCCGAAAATGAAGAAGATCATACGATCACGCCTGGTTGAAAGAGCCGGGTCTGCATGAAAGTACCGGAATGCCACATACGGGATCAGTGCCTGCCATAAATCAGCAAAAGACCAGTATAAGGAGACATCAACCGGAAGACCACTTAGGAATCCTGCACCAATAACACAACCGGCATATGCAGCCAGAATACCCCATATTCCAAACCAGAGAGCAAAAACTATCATGAAAGCTACAATCAGGTAAAATGATGAGACTCCGGTCACTATCGGATATGAAAAGACAAAATATTTGGCTCCGAGAGAGTTGATACAGACAAGCAGGAAAAAGAGAGATAGGTAAATAACAAAAGGAGGACGGGTGATTGAATCAACAGGACAGTTCCGTATTCCGTGTTCCACAGAATAGTAATTATGTAAGAAGCAAATATAAACAATTACCGGCTATTCATACTCAGGGGAACCAGATAAATGCAGGTGATGCCAGCAAAATGGAAGAACAATCCATTATATGGTGCATTGCTCATCTCCATCCTGTTTGCTCTCATTCTGCTTCCCTATTGGTGGCTGGCAGTGCAATGGTCAGTCACTCTGATTCAGGATTCACCTACTCAGTTTACCTTTACGTCAACAACCTTTCTCCTTGTTCTGGCAATTATTGATAGTGCCTTCCTCATCAGGTATTATCAGATTAGACAGAAGAATCAACTTGCCTCAGCAATACTTGAAATTCACAAAGGGGCAGAAAATTACCGGCTTCTGATAGAAAATGCTCCGTTTCCAATCATATTAACAAAATCAGATGATAATACCATCCTTGTCATGAATAAAAGAGCTGTCGAACTTTTTTCTGTTGATCCATCAGAGAGAATCGGAAAACCGGTTAGTTTTCAGTTCATCGGACCTGAGGACCTAAAGAAGATATCCGAAAATCTTGCCAGGAAGAACCATGTATCCGGGTATGAAATTACCTTCCTTAAGGAAACAGGAGAGCGGGTATACATCTCCCTCTCCGCAGACATAATCGATTATATGGGAGAAAAAGCAGTTTTTGCTGCGTTTGTAGATATATCGGAGCGTGTTGCTCTGGAAAAGGAGATTATAAGGAGAGAAGAGAAGTTCTCGGTAATTTTTCACGAAGTTCCAAATCCGCTTATGATATTGTCGGAAAATGATACCATAATTGATGTGAATCATGGGTTTGAACAATTTTTCCACGTGCGAAAGGAGGAACTCATTTCACTCTCAATTCTGGAAAGAAACTTTCTTTCAGACCTTGCTCTTCAGAAAAGGGCGAGAGAGTTTGAGGATCAGAATACATGGGAGTATGAAGCAAGCCTTCCTGACGGTGAAAAGCGATTTGTCATGCTTCATTACCGGACCATTCAATATGGTGAAGGTCTGCATACCCTTCTTCTTATTCAGGATATTGATGCAATAAAACGTGTACAAAATGCATTGACACAGGCGAACAATCAATTGCTCATACTCAATAGTGTCACCCGTCATGATATTTTAAACAGAGTTATGGCCATCATCTCTTATTGCGAGCTGCTGCGATCCTCCATACAAAAAGAACCAGGTATAACCTGGCTGAATAATATCGAAAAAGCCGGAGACGATATTCAGACCCTTATTGAATTCACCCGCGAGTACCAGGATCTTGGGATTCATCCGCCGGTTTGGCAGCGGATTGACAGAATTATGAAAAAGAAGAGCATTCAAACGCTCCTGACCAATATTTTCGTAACTCTGCCTGATGAATCCTATGAAATATATGCTGATCCCATGTTTGAAAAAGTCCTGTACAATCTTATTGATAACTCTATCCGTCATGGAGAGAAGGTGACACAGATTGCTCTGTCATATGAAAAAAGTAATTCAGATCTCATTTTACGATACACCGATAATGGAACCGGAATATCAGGTGAAGACAAGAAAAAAATTTTCACTAAAGGTTTTGGGAAGAATACAGGATTAGGCCTTTTTCTGATACGGGAGATTCTGAGCCTGACCGGGATATCCATTACCGAACATGGGGTACACGGAACAGGAGTAATTTTTGATATGCTCATCCCGGCAGGTTTCTATCGAATTTCTGCCCTCAATAAGGATCAGTCGCATCTATGACGGTACTATCCACCATCAGGGTATCGGAAAGGACATGGATGCTCACCTTTGATGATGCTATCTCGGTCATGATCATCATAGGAACACGGTATACTGTCCTTTGTGATACACATTTAGGCCCTGATTCTATTCAGGAGATATACGGCTTTCTTGCATCAATTGATCATCCAGATAACCTGTTCATCTTTAACTCCCATTCAGACTGGGATCATATCTGGGGGAATTGTGCATGTCCGGATTCGATTATTGCAGCACATATATCCTGCCTGGAGCGGATGAAAGAACGGAGTGCCTTGGACCTCGTTCGAAACGGGGAAAAGACGAGAGGACCGGTGCAGATTATCCTCCCCAATCTTACCTTTGATTCAAGGCTGTGTCTTGAAGATGATGATATAGAATTCATACATGCTCCCGGTCATACCATTGACTCATCAGTCTGTCTTGATCGGAAGGGAGAGATCCTCTATGTCGGAGACCTGGTTGAAGATCCCATCCCCTATATCGATTATGATCGAATCGATGTATATATGAAAACTCTTGAATCGCTTGTATCATCATCTGTACAAGTCTTCATCTCAGCTCATTCCGGGATAATTACCCGCGACCTTATCAGATCGAATATCTCTTACCTCAATGCAGTTCTCACCGGGAAGGAGATAGATACGAGTTTATTTGGAGATTATATTACAGTTCATCAGGCGAATATAAACACCCGTACCATTTTCAGATATGAGGCGCTGGCACGGGAGATACTCAGAGATACATTTGTTTTTGAGAAATTCTGGTCAGGCATTCCAGACCCTGAAGGATCAGATCAGGAGTCACTGATAAAGTTTCTAAACGAATATCTCCAGGAGATCAGAATCAGGAGGGGAATCCCGTAGCTCGTTTATTTCCATATTTTGGCTATTCCTGCAGAGATAATTTCATCGGCATGTATCTCCTCATCTTTGAGTGAAAGGAGTTCGACTATGCCATTTAGTATCTGCTGGGTCATTACGAAATGATAATGCACCGGGTGATCGGAAAGCAGTCCCTCCCCGATGGCCCGGGAATAGATATCATGCATCCATTTGAATTCGTCAAATGCCTGACTCTGGACTCTCTCACTGATGTTGGGTGAATGATGAAATTGCATTAAAAACCGTGCTTTTTCTGGATTCTCTATGGCCCAGTGAATATACCGGATAAATCCGCGTTCAAGAAGGGTTTTTACCGGGAGTGATGCATCATCAGTACCCCTCACAACATCACCCATCTCTTTTTTTATGGTCAAATACAATTCATCGATGAGGGTATTTTTATCAGGAAAATAGTGGAATAATGTCCCGGTTGAGATCTGCGCCTCTTTGCTTATCTGTGATGTTGGTGTCGCATGAAACCCCAATGTGGTAAAGAGATGAAGAGCAGCGTGTAGTATCCTTTCACGTTTGTCTGATGAGTTTTTTTCACCCATTTCCATCACCAGATCGTATGGATTAGTCCTCATCAATGACTTTTGAAGAAAACATCCGCTTTGCAATAATGAGAACGAATGCTGTTATCCAGTTATCCATGGTCTTTGCAACCTTTTTCATCTCATCAGGAATATTGATGGCCTGAGGACATGCAGACATACATTTTCCACATTGCCTGCATAATGAAGCATTGGCAGAGGTTCCCATGCCACCCATGAGTTGCATCCCGTAAAATCCACGAGTAATCATCTTATTGCCAAGCATATGGTATTGATTGTAGAAGTAAAAACACTGGGGAATATTCACACCAAAAGGACAGGGCATACAATATGAACACCCGGTACAAGGAACTTTCATGAGTCGCTTATACACAGTTTTTACCTTTTCAATGGTCTCCAGGTCCTGAGTTGTGAAAAAACCGGGAACAGCAATCTCACTCATTGCAAGATTCTCAGAAAGATGACGTTCATCATTCATTCCAGACAGTACCACGGTTACTTCAGGATGATTTAAGACCCATGAAAAGGCCCATTCAGCTGCGGTCCTGTTCGTCCCAGACTCATGGTAAATCCGGGTAACCTCTTTTGGAAGGTTCTGGGCCAGCATCCCGCCCCTGAGCGGTTCCATGACAATTACTGCGATATTTTTTGAGGAGGCATATCTCAGCCCTTCCGTCCCTGCCTGATTCTCCTCATCCAGGAAATTATATTGAATCTGGCAGAAAATCCAGTCATATGCATCAATAATCTCGTAGAAGGCTTTCCGGTCACCATGAAATGAAAACCCGATATTGATGATATTTCCGGCTTTTTTTGCTTCTTCCAAAAAATTCAGAACACCAAGATCCAATAGTTTTTTCCATATGTCACCATTTAATGAATGGAGAAGATAATAATCGATATGATCGGTCTGGAGGCGTTTTAATTGAATTGAAAGAATTTTATCCATATCCTCCCGGCTCTGAACATTCCATGGAGGGAGTTTTGTTGCTATCCGTACCCTTTCCCGATATCCATCTTTCAGAACTCTTCCGAGGATCTTTTCACTCTCGCCACCATGATAGGGAAAGGCAGTATCGATATAATTCACGCCATTATCGATGGCATTCCTGATAAGCCGGGTGGTTTTCTCTTCATCAATCCGACCGCGTTTTGTCGGAAGTCTCATCGCCCCAAATCCAAGGGCTGAAAGGCTGTCTCCATTTTTTGGAACTCTACGATATTGCATGATCACCTCATGGGATGCGATTGACTAGTTAGTCTAGATTGATTAGTCAGTTATTGCATATAGAATCTTCGCCTATTCACCTGATCAAGTACATCCATCCATGATGTCAGTTCCATCTTGCATGATAGGGTAAAGAACATAAATTATTAACCACATGAAAACGTAGATTCTGTTCTTGATCCCGTCTTAAAAGACATGCTGGCCACGATGAAGAATGTAATACATGTAATGCAGGGGCAGATCAATTTCACCAGAGAATACCAGGAGATTGGATCATCAGAAGCAATATGGGTAAACCCGATGGAACTGTTCTTAAAGCAGGAGTCCTTTTTTTCAGGAGCCGGGATCTCATTTCTAGCGATTCCATCAGAGATATATGTTTTTGCAGATCCCCTGTTTGAAAAGGTCATCTATAACCGGATAGATAATTCAATACGAGATGGAATGCATGTGTCCAGAATCTGTCTTTCGGTCTGGATCAATGGTGATTATGAAGAGATCATCGATGGATGATGGAACAGGCATTGCTCCTGAGGAAAAAACCAGAATATTTGATCAGAATTATGGGAAGAATACAGGATATGGATTATTCTTAATCCGGGAGATCCTGTCTATAACTGAAATTACGATTGAAGAGACGGGTGTGTACGGAAAGGGAGCCAGATTTGTAATGACAATACCTCCTGGCGGATTTCAAATCAGAGAATAATTCAACCGATGGGAGAGGAACAGTTCACCGCTTATTGAAAAAAATAGAGAGATGAGTATTACCGGATGGTAAACTCAACATATTCCAGTTCTTTCTCGTTCTTTGGATCCCAGATGTTGGAGAGAGTAGTACTTGGATAGGCTTTCTTTTTTATCACATCCCATCCATTTGGCATGACCGTCCCCGGACGTTCTATCTCCATAGAAGCATCAAAGACATTCATGTGATATTTTCCCTTCTGGAATGGTATCTTTTTCACCTTTTCATTGATTTCAGCATTGAAGGTCACTTTTCCTGAAGGATCTTTCTTCACCGGAACAATGACCAGAGCATAATCATCAGGAATATCGACAGTCTGATATGCCTGGGTTCCATCCGGATTGAATCGTACCATGTTTATTCCGGTTTGGTTTGTGGAATCCCCTGATGAAGCCAACTCCTTGAATCGGACCTTTCCGGCATTATCTTCCTTTGCATATGCAACCAGATTGTCCCAGAACTCTTTTGGGAAGATCTCAATACCGATCTTTTTGACTTTGTCAATTGTCGTTGTTCCGCTGATGTTAAATTTTTCTCCGGCGACAAGGGAACCAATGGGATCCACGGAGATATTTGCCTCTGCACACGCAAAACCGGTCATACTAATGATGACCAAGGCAATTATGATGAATTGTTTTAGAAACATGGATTTACCACCTGTTTCAAATGCACACATGAAGACATGTTTGTAGCAAACCTGAACTCTATATCAATGAGTTCTGTTTCCATAAGGGGTTTCTTATCTCATAAAAATACCATATGTAATTGGTTCTCCTACAACTTCAGGCTGAGTATTAGTAAATGAAACAGGGATGATAAATAAAACCCGTTCAACAGTAAAGATATCTCAAAAAACTTATCGCCTGCTGGTCCGGTCGTGCTTAAACCAGACCCCGACCCTATATCAGAAAAAAAGTTGCTAATCTGAAAAAAGGGCATAGACTCAATAATGAAATATGCAATAAAATTGGATTGAGGAGAGAAATAGGCTTGAAAAGGGGATTATCTCCCAGAACTTACCGTTGCAGATCCCCGTTGCAAGGCAATCTTTCCGGTTCTGACCAGCTCAAGAACCCCATATGGTTTTAAGAGATCTTCAATTGCAGCAATCTTTCCACTATCTCCTGTTACTTCAACTACCAGCGTATCACTCCCGACATCGATGATCTTTGCTCTGAATATCCCTGCAATCTGCATGACCTCAGAACGGGCTTCACCAGGCCCTGCCCTGACTTTCATCAACGCCAGTTCCCGTTCCACATGCTCTGATTCGGATATATCAAGAACTTTAATAACTTCGATCAGTTTGTTGAGCTGCTTTTTCACCTGTTCAATCTGGACATCATTTCCCGTGACAACAATGGTGATCCGGCTGGTGTCAGGCTGCTCACAATGACCAACTGCCAGGCTTTCGATATTAAAACCCCGTCGTGAGAAGAGACCGGTGACTCGTGAGAGAACACCCGGACTATCCTCTACAAGGACACTGAATATGTGTGCAGTCATCCTTACTCCTCCTCATGTTCGGTATGATGTCCGACGATCATCTCACTGATATTTGCCCCTGCAGGAACCATGGGGAACACATTCTCTTCCCGTTCAACCCTGACATCAAGAACATACGGCCCGGGATGAGCAAGTGCGGTTCTTATGGCTGCTTCCACATCAGAAGCATTCCTGACCGTAGCAGCCTCTATTCCATATGCTTTTGCTATTCGTTCAAAGTGAACTTCCGGCAGTTCGGTGTATGAATACCGGCGCTCATAGAAGAGCTGCTGCCATTGCCTGACCATCCCAAGGTACTGATTATTGAGGACGATCACTTTCACCGGGATGTTGTACTGTGCCACCGTCCCCAGTTCCTGGATGTTCATCTGGAAAGATCCATCACCGGCAAGGACGAAAACGGGCTGATCAGGGCAGGCAAAATGAACCCCCATTGAAGCTGGAAACCCATAGCCCATGGTACCAAGGCCGCCTGAGCTGATCCACTGACGTGGCCGGGTAAACTTAAACCACTGGGCGGTCCACATCTGGTTCTGCCCAACTTCGCTGACAATAATTCCCTTTTCACCCAGGACATCGGCAAGGGTTTTGATTACAAACTGGGGGTGCAGTTTCCCATCAGACGTGTATCTGAGAGGATGATTCTTCTTCCACATCGCAACTTTTTCAGACCATTCAGGATGCGGGCATGACTCAGGAATCTTTTTAAGAATGTCAGAAAGCACACTCTTTGCATCTCCGACGATTGGAACATCCGGCTGTTTATTCTTCCCGATCTCGGCTGGGTCAATATCTATATGAATAATCTTTGCCTGCGGTGCAAAAGCCTCTATCTTTCCGGTTACGCGGTCATCAAACCTGACTCCGATGGAGAAGAGCAGGTCTGATTCGGTGATGGCATAATTTGCATACTCAGTCCCATGCATCCCGAGCATCCCAAGGTTGAGCGGATGATCCGTCGGTATACACCCAAGACCCATCAGGGTAGTAGTAACCGGCATACACATCTTCTCAGCAAGGGCGACGAGTTCTGCAGATGCATCGGATGAGATGACACCACCTCCTGCATAGATAACCGGTCTTTTTGCCTGAAGCAGGAGATCTACTGCCCGCTGGATCATCTTGCTGTGACCCTGGTACTTTGGTTTGTATCCCCTGAGCCGTGGCTGCTCATCCGGTCCGTCCACATCCGGTACCATTGAAGTGCATACATCTTTTGGAAGATCAATGAGAACCGGCCCTTTCCGTCCGGTACTTGCGATATGAAATGCCTCCCGGATGATGCGTTTCAGATCACGGGCGTCAGTTACCAGGTAATTATGTTTGGTAACCGGCATGGTAATCCCGGTAATGTCCGACTCCTGAAAGGCGTCATTTCCCAGGAGTGAGGTCGGGACCTGGCCGGTAATTGCAACCACCGGTATTGAGTCCATGTATGCGGTGGCAAGACCGGTGACCAGATTACAGGCACCAGGACCAGATGTTGCAAGACAGACTCCGGTCTTCCCGCTGGCCCGTGCATATCCATCTGCTGCATGAATAGCGGCCTGCTCATGACGAACAAGGATATGGCGAATATCTGCATCATAGAGTTCGTCATAAATCGGAAGAACAACACCGCCCGGATACCCAAAGATGATGTCGACTCCCTGTTCTGTTAAACCTTCAATCAGTATTTGTGCTCCGCTTTTCATGATATTCCCTCAGCAGACGGTTCATCCCGGTGATGACCGCCTCCACGCTGGCCTGAATAAT
>NZ_JAIWNS010000210.1 GCF_020216685.1 Methanospirillum hungatei
TGGCACAAGGGGATTGAGTTCTTTTGTGTGAATGCGGATGGTGTAATCATCAACAACTTCACATCTGTCATACGACATGAGTGTTGCAGTACTTGGAGACAGGTTGGAAGTTCTGTCAAGAGAGGCCTTCACATCTGCAGCTTTCATCTCTTTGCCATTATGGAAATGAACACCGGGACGGATCTTGAACTCCCATGTGGTATCATCTACCTGAGACCACGAAAGAGCGAGATTAGGCGTTAATTCAAACTTATCATTTGCGCCGATTAATGTTTCAGTTACGATTGCTTTTTCGGTAACAAAGGTTCCCCCGTCATGTCCGTCTCCCGGATTAATAGAAGAGACAGCCCATAGATCTCCGACACGAAGAACTTTTTCGGATGGGGCCTCTGTTGGTGTGATCGTAACAGCAGGTTTTTCAGATGCTGTATCAACAGGTTTTTGGGTTGTATCTATTGAGGTACATCCGGCTCCGAGCAGGAATCCTGCCATGAGGAGTACCAGAAGCAGTCCATAAATCTTTTTCATACGTATTCTATATAAAATTAAATTTTAATATAGATAGTATTACCGAAATTATTTTTTTAGTTACTTGTACGGATATTTCTCTAATTATTATTTTTCCTTGTTAATCATTCATAATAATACATTAAATGGCATATCCTGCAATCGAGATATTTAGATTTCCCTGATATACCATTGCACTGGAGACCTCCAATCTAATTCTTATGCAGGATGGTCTTTCAGCACTACCTGACTTTTTCAGACTTGGAAGACGGACCAGCAGAATTATCCTGATAAATGTGGTACTGTCCCTTCTGCTTAATTTTTTACTGATAGTGTTAGCCGGAACAGGGGTTATATCCCCGGCACTCGGTGCAGTTGGCCATCAGGTTGCCCTCGCGATAGCCCTTAAAAATTCTGCACGGCTTGCGTATACAAAGGTGGAGTCGGATTAAGTATTAGCCAATAAAAAATAATTATATTAAAATATTAACAATTAAAAAAACGTAATAATAAAAACAACCTAAACGTACATCTGTATGTTTCGTTCATTCTCAAAAACCTTTTTTCTAGGGTTTATGGTGGTTTCTCTCCTCGCAGGAATATGTGTATTTCCTGTTTCAGGAGAAGAGACAACGATTACTGACGGTCTCGGAAGAGAGGTCACGGTCCCTCTTAACCCTGATTCGGTAATCTGTTCAGGAGCCGGATGTCTGCGATACCTGACCTACCTGCAGGCACAGGATAAGGTAATTGCGGTTGATGCCCTGGAGGTAAACATCTCTCCGGACGATTCACGTGCATACCGTCTTGCAAATCCTCAGTTTGGCAATCTCCCTATCTTTGGTGAGTTCAGGAAGGATGATCCGGAAAAGATCACAAATATCGGTCCACAGGTTATCTTTAAAACATACACAAACAAGGATGAGGCAAATCAGCTTCAGGAAAAGACTGGAATCCCGGTAGTTGCATTACAATATGGGGACCTGGTTGATGAGTATGAGGATATGCAGAAAACCCTCCGTCTCATGGGAAAAATCCTCAATAAGGAGAACCGTGCAGAAGAGGTAATATCTTTCTTCAACGAACGGAAGCAGGATCTCTCTGATCGGACGAAAGATGTACCTGATGCAGACAAAATATCTGCATATGTCGGTGGAGTGGGATGTGCCGGATCACATGGTCTGCAGGGGACGTCATTTGCATATACTCCGTTCCAGCTGGTTGCAGTGAAAAATGTTGCAGCAGAATCAGCAAAACCTGATATGGATTGTGGTGATGTTGCGAAGGAATCTATCATCGGGTGGGATCCGGACATGGTATTCATTGACCTTGGTTCACAACAACTCAAGTCCCAGGGTGCAGATGCACTGAGTGAACTGAAGAAACCAGAATTTGAGGATATGAAGGCGGTACAGAACGGGGATGTATATGGATTGCTCTCCTTTAACTGGTATACCACAAATCAGGAGAGCGTTCTTGCAGATGCCTATTACATCGGAAAATTACTCTATCCTGAAAAATTCTCCGATATTGATCCGGTCAGTGAGGCTGATGAAATCTATGAATTCCTTGTTGGGAAGAAGTTATTCTCACAGATCAACAGGGATGGATTTGAAAATTTGGCATTTACAAAGCTGAGTATGCAATAAGGAGAGAGGAAGTAGTAATTCATGCATTTTGACAATGAAGAATTACCAGCAGCTTATCTCCAGTATACCCGGACGAAGATCATTATCCTCTGTATCGGGGTAATTATTCTCTTTTTTCTCCTGATATTGTCAATTTCAAGCGGTGCGGTCTCGATACCCCCGATTGAAGTGTTTCAGACATTAATAGGGGAGTCTGTATCGCTAAAATGGAATAAGATCATCCTGAGCATCAGACTTCCTCAGGCATTGACTGCCATCGTGGCCGGTGCCGGGCTTGGATGTGCGGGTCTTGCGATGCAGTCGATCTTGCGCAATCCTCTTGCTTCACCATTTACCTTTGGGATTGCTCATGCAGCAGCGTTTGGAGCAGCATTCTCAATAATTATCCTTGGTTCTGGTGTGATGCAGAATAGCTCCATCAATCCGTATGTCATTGATAATCCCTTCGCGACTACATTTGTCGCATTTATCTCCTGCCTGTTGGCTACCGCAGTAATCTTATTGATTTCCCACCTGAAACGGGCGACACCTGAAGTTACTGTTCTTGCCGGAGTTGCAATCGGTTCATTATGTACTGCCGCGACCATGTTTCTCCAGCTTTTTGCAGATGATACTCAGCTTGCAGCAGTCGTATTCTGGACCTTTGGGGATGTGAGCAGGGCAGACTGGGGAGAACTTGCAATTATGGCAGTTGTTACTGTTTTATCCCTGGTATATTTTTACTATCACCGGTGGGACTACAATGCTATCGATGCCGGTGATGAGACTGCATCAAGTCTTGGGGTTCATGTAGCAAGGATTCGGATTGTAGGAATGATCGTTGTTTCTGTGATAACTGCGGTGATAATGTCATTTTTAGGAATTATTGGATTTGTGGGTCTCATCTCTCCTCATATCATCCGGAGGATAGTAGGTGATGACCATCGGTTTACTATCCCGGGGACGATTATCATGGGGGCAATTTTACTTCTGGCATCAGATACCGTCGGAAGGGTGATAATAGTCCCGCATGTTGTACCGGTTTCTGTGGTCACCTCATTCCTTGGTGCACCCATGTTTCTCTATCTCCTGGTCAGGGGGTATAATCGATGATTCTTACCGTCGGTGGTTTATCGTTTCAGTATAAAAGCAGGGAAATATTTAATGATGTGACCTTCGAGCTGGGACGAAATGAGGTTCTTGCTATAATGGGACCGAATGGGGTTGGGAAAACTACCTTGCTGAGATGCCTGAATCTTATCCTCAAACCAACCGGGGGAACGATTATGGTAGAAGAACAGAATATCATGCATCTTGCAAAGCGTGACGTGGCAAAACGGCTCGGGTATGTCCCTCAGAAACAGGAAAGTGGAAGAATGACGGCATTTGATGCTATTCTTCTTGGGCGGCGGCCTCATATCACCTGGGATATTTCAGAAAAAGATCTGAAGATCGTTCATGGAGTCATAAAGCGGTTAAACCTGGAACATCTCTCACTTCAGTATATTGACCAGATGAGCGGAGGGGAACTTCAAAAAGTATCTATTGCAAGAGCTCTTGTCCAGGAGCCTGATTTACTTCTCCTTGATGAGCCAACATCAAGCCTGGATCTTAAAAACCAGCTTGAGATACTCTCCGAGATCCGCAATATTACCCGGTTTCATTCTGTCTCTGTCATCATGACCATGCATGATCTCAACCTTGCATTACGATTCCTTAATAAGTTCATCTTTCTCAAATCAGGGATGATTTATTCTGCAGGAACCTGTAAGGATGTTACTCCGGAGATGATCCATGATGTCTATGGTGTTCAGACAGCAATTCGTGAGATGTATGGATATCCGGTTGTTATCCCGTTAACTGGATAAATGATATATGGCATCTATTATTGAAACACACGATCTTACCAAACGATTCGGTTCACACACTGCCGTGAACAATATATCTCTGACTATCCAGAAAGGAGAGGTTTTCGGACTACTCGGACCGAATGGTGCGGGTAAAACCACTTTTTTATCTATGCTTTGTACCATCCTGAAACCCTCCTCCGGTTCTGCACACATAAACGGGTTTGATATTATTCGCGAATCGGCTCAGGTCCGCACGTCTATTGGTATCGTATTTCAGGATCCAAGTGTTGATTCTGATATGACATCCCGTGAAAACCTCCAGATGCATGCTGATCTCTATGGAGTTCTTTTGTCTGAGCAGAATGTGCGGATTCAGGAAGTCCTTGACCTCGTAGGATTATCTGATCGGGCTGATGATTTCATGTATACCTATTCCGGAGGGATGCGAAGAAGACTTGAAATCGCCCGCGGCCTGCTCCATTATCCCCGTGTTCTGTTTCTTGATGAACCCACCATCGGTCTGGATCCCAGAAGCCGTGAGCATATCTGGGATTATATCAGAAAATTGCGAAAAAGAGAAGAGATGACCATTATTCTGACCACTCATTACATGGAGGAGGCAGACCGGCTTTGTGATCGGGTTGCAATTATTGATAAGGGAAGCATAGTTGCGATGGACACGCCTTCATTATTAAAACAGGAAGTAGCAGGAGATACTATCATAATGGGTTCTGATCAGATCCAGAATCTGTCAGACGTGCTGATACGGGATAATATTGTACAAGATGTGTCCTTTCAGGGGTCAGAAATTAAAATTTTTGTGCAGAATGCTCAATTCCTCCTTCCCCGAATTGTCGAATCAGCAGTTCATGCAGGGATACGGATTGACCATATTACCATCACCCATCCGGATATGAATGACGTCTTCATCCATTATACAGGAAAAGACCTGGGTGGGGGAGAGGTACGGGAGCAGACCGGCAGGGTTGCTATGATGAAGAGGCGGAGAGCCAGATGAGTGAACTTCGAGGGATTTACACTCTGTGGCTTCGGGAAGTCAAGAAATTCTTACGGGAAAAACCCAGGCTATTAAACGCCATCTGTCAGCCTCTGTTATGGCTTTTTATCTTTGGAACCGGGATGCGATTTTCATCTGGTATGCCTGGAATAAATTACCAGGAGTTTATCTTCCCCGGACTGGTTGTCCAGGCAATGTTGTTTACTGCTATGTTCATGGGAGTGTCGGTCATATGGGACCGGGAATTCGGGTTTCTAAAAGAGATCCTCGTCTCTCCTATCTCAAGAACGTCAGTCTTTCTGGGGAAAATGCTTGGTGTCAGTACAGATGTAATGATCCAGGGGATTGTCATATTTCCTTTTGCGTATCTGATTGGAATACCGGTTACTGTGTTCATGGTTTTCGAGGCTCTGCCACTCATGATCCTGATAACAACCGGTCTTGTGTGTATTGGCCTTACCTTTGCAAGCCTGATGAAAAGTTTTGAGGGATTCGGGCTAATTCAGACGTTTATCAATCTCCCGATGTTCTTTTTAAGCGGGGCACTCTTTCCGCTTGCCAATGTTCCAATCTGGCTTCAATGGGCGAGTTATGTAAATCCTCTCACCTATGGTGTTGATGCCCTCCGGACGGTTATGATGGGAGATACCTGGGTGCAGCTCTTTCCGATGGAACTGGATATCCTGGTCCTGGTTTGTTTTGACATCATTATGTTCATCATCGGAAAAACAGCATTCTGCAGGACAGAATAGTCCAACTTGATCACACAATCTGGTTGAAACCAGGATTTAATCATCCTGGTATTTTTTCGCGATGGGATCGACATTATGCGGGAACATCGCACTGAATGGATCCGATCGGCCGGTGTCAGTTACGGTGCAATAATGCATACTGGTATCAGATCCGGTCATGAGGAGTGGTTCTGCCCGTTCAACATCCCATGAACCATCTGGCCTGTATATCTCATCAAGAATCTCAAGATGTACAACTTTCCCGATAATGAGGATGTATGATGGCTCTTCAATGAGTTTATCCAATGTACATTCCATCCATGCATAACAGCCCATTATTCCCGGGGGTTTTACGACGACTGATGGTTTCTCATCAAGACCGGCTGAAATAAATTCATCCTCTTCCGGAGGAGAAATTCGGGCAGTCGGGATGACTGCATCAGTTAAGTCGGTTGTAGCCATGTTGATGACGAACTCCCCGGTTTCCCTGATATTGTCAAGGGTATCCCGTCGTTTGGCGGTTGCGATGCAGACCAGATCAAGTGGTCGTAATATGGGCATGACACAGGAATATGGTGCAATATTTCTGATGCCTTTTGAACTGATCGTTGAGATAAGGGTTATTGGAAGGGGAAATACAGATTCCCTCTTCATTGGTTTAAGCTTCATAATTGTATCTTCTCCTGATGTAAATTCAGGGTTTTGTGTTCTGTTCTCTTACATCCCAGACCATCATGCCGGTTATTACCTGTGATCGGGCAAGGTATTTTCCATCTTGTGCATGGGGGGTGATATACTCCCTGATACGGTCTTTCATCTGGTCATCAATCTGTCTTGTGGTGCTGAAAAAACCAGCAGCAGTCTCAATATACTCATCTATCGTCTCGTAATTACTCCAGTCATCCTCAAGAAGGGATACTTGCGGCCGGTATCCGAGCAGATACAGGTACATGAACGGGAGGTAAAACCCATGGGGTGATTCTTTGAACTCCTCATGAAACAGAGTTTTGTAGAGGTCATAGTATGAGGGATCCCATTTTCGATGAACCCATCCACTGTAATAGCAGATTCCTTTTGCCGCTTCAAGCATGAGGGAGAGATCATGGGGATTCCTGACTGCTGGTGTCATGGATGCAATAACAAGATCAAATTTTTTTCGAAATCCTTCCTCATCAGGATTGATTGTGTCCCAGGATTTTAAGACTGTCTGAATGGTGACGTTCTCCTCATCTGCCCGTTTATTTAATTTTTTCAGCATCTCATCTGAAAAATCAAGGGCGGTCACGTGAGCACCCATATGTGCAAGTGGGATTGAGAGAGAACCAGTTCCGGCACCGATGTCAAGAACCTGGGATCCTTTTATGTCAATGCCTGTACTGATAATCAGGTCCAATATCCTTTTCAGTCTGGCTTCTTCTTTTTCCTGAGGTGTGTCCCGGGCATATCGGTGAGCCATATGGTTCCAGAACGCGGGAGTCATAGGTCCTTTCTTGTTTCCGGTTTGGGTTGTCTTTTCCCAGAATGCAGCCCAACACCGCGAATTGTCGTTTTCATTCAGATTTTCTGTCATAGGTATCATTCTCAAGGTATAGTCTGGTTTTTTTGCATAGTAGGTTTATGAAGATACTATGTATTTTATATCAGATCGTAAGAATACTTTCTGATTTAATCACAAAAGATGAGATGCTGATCAAGGCTTGATATACTGAGATGATAATAACAATTCATCTATCGATAATTTTTTGGTTCCTGATTAAATTTTCAGGAAATCTTGAAAAATAGGTCACACATTTTAGTCTTATGTCGCATCTTATTTACACATTTACAATCTTCCTTTCATGATCCTTCATGAGGGTAATGTGATGAATTATAGAATTATACAAGCTACATGAGATAATGATTATGCCTATTTTGTTAAATTCTCTCTTATGTCAACCATATGTAGTTTATTCTAACTTTCTGTATTTCATCTCTATAGCCGGTCATAGTTGGCAGATCTCAACCCCTTTGACACATTATTCGGATCATTTTTTTATGAGAATAGCGACCTCTTGAGAAATTCTATTTTGGGATTATTTTTTAAATTTGATAGGTTTATACTGGTTTTTATCGGATACATCGATCCGTATTTTATTTACACTCAAATTGCCCGATTTTTGAGATATCCAGGTGAAAAAAATCATGTGACTTTTCATCCCGATTTTGAATACTTTGAAGGAGAAAAATCTGCCGATTTAATTATATAATGGGTTGTTGAATCCATGACTTGAATGAATACTCTGAATGGCTATTTCAATATTCGATTTACTGGTATACAATCGGATCTTCTGAATTTATTTATTTTCACATATATTCCGTATTACTATAAATATATTAATTCATAACACTCATCATACTATAGGTTATTTGATGGATCAGTCAGATAGAATGAATCACATTCGCCGCCTGATCCTGTATGAGTCCATTCTTCATTATGAGAAAAAGATTTCAGATTTGGAGAGAAGTTCAGAAAAAAACCGAAGCTCAGAATAATGTCACACAGGATTCTGTATATCTATCTGAAATTCTTTAATAATTGTTATTTTCATAAAACTTATCTCCCCGTTCGCACATATTTTTACGGTATATTAAATACCAAATGAGTTGATTTCACATTATGTTATTGTACTTCCATTAATGTGGGCAATAGTTTTCATACCGAGAATCAAGGACCATTTTT
>NZ_JAIWNS010000211.1 GCF_020216685.1 Methanospirillum hungatei
CTCCATCGGTCGTGAACTCGGTACAACCATACAACGGATGGTACATGAAAAGGATCTCATTCAACGCAACGAGGAACTAGAGGCTGCCTATGAAGAACTTGCAGGATCTGAAGAGGAACTTCGGCATCAGTATGATCTTCTCGCGAAAACCGCAGAAAATCATCAAAAGACGATTGATCTATTGGAAAATCTCATAGCCATTGCCCATTTTCCTATCATCGTCTGGGATTCTGATTTTAACATTATCCGGATGAACCATATCATTGAACGGATTATCGGGAGGAGTGCAGCGGAATGTGTCGGCTCTTCCGTCCAGAGTGTCTTTTTACCCTCCCAGGCTGAGCATGTACGCCGTCTATTGGAGACGACTCAATCAGGAGTGAAATGGGAGAATGTTGAACTGCCGGTCCTTCACCAGGATGGAACTCTTCGTACAATTCTCTGGAATACTTCAACCCTGTTTGATACCGATGGCATTACTCCAATTGCAACCCTGGCACAAGGGAACGATGTTACCGATGAACGGAGATATGCAACAGAGAAAGATGCAGCACTCGTAGAGATTCAGAAAAATATTGCGCAACTAGCCATACTCAACGATGAGATAAGAAATCCGCTCATGGTTATCATTACCTGTGCCGATCTCCTCGGAAATGATGAACTTCTTGATCAGATCATGGTGCAGGCACAGCGGATTGATGGAATGGTTAATTCTCTTGTATCAAGAGATATCACTGCACGAAAGGAGGCCGAGGCAGTGATTCGTGAGAATGAAAAACGGTACCGGGAGATATTTGAGTCCCTTGAGGATCTGTATTATGAGACAGATGAAAACGGAATTATTACCGTTCTCTCTCCCTCCGTACGTTTTTCAGGCTGGACGGCCGAGGAACTTATCGGGACACCGGTCCAGGAGCTTTATGTTCATCCGGAGGACAGAAGTCTTCTCCTCTCCGAACTCTCTAAAAATGGATTTGTGAAGGACTTTGAACTCCTGCTCAGGAAAAAGGATGGAACTCCCATACCAATCTCACTGAGTGGGAGTATTATAGAACGCCCAGATGGGACCAAAGGAGGGCTACGAGGCTCTCTTCGGGATATAACCGAACGAAAACAAGCAGAACAAAAACTCATTTCAACTTTTCAGACTTTTCAGGATATTGTAAAGTCAATACCCTCCGGAATTTTCATTTACACATTTGAAGAGCCGGATCGGCTTATTCTTGCAGATGGAAATCAGGAAGCAGAGCGTCTGACCGGTATTACAATTCAGGACTGGATAGGAAGAGAATTTAATGAGATATGGCCTGGTGCAAGAGAATCCGGATTAACTGATGCTTATTTGAATGCATACCATACTGGTATACTATTTGAGACCGAGGATCTGTATTACCAAGATGAACGTCTTCGTGGAGCATTTCGAATCAAAGCTTTTCCTATACCCGAAAATCGGTTTGTTGTTGCATTTGAGGATGTCACTGATAAAAAGAGCTATGAATTGGCGCTTGCTGAGAGTGAAAGAAATTATCGTGAAATTTTCAACTCAACGTCTGAAGCCATTATGATAGATGATGCCAGCACCGGAAAGATCATCGATGTGAACGAAACTACTCTGAAAATGTATGGATATGATACCAAAGAGGAGATTCTTGCAGGAAATATTGGAGATCTCAGTGCGAATATCTTTCCGTACGATGAAGCCGAAGCTCAGAGAAGAATAGAAAAATGTATCAAAGAAGGTCCACAGGTCTTTGAGTGGCTGGCTAAAAAGAAGAGCGGAGAAAATTTCTGGGTTGAAGTCTCTCTTCGGAGATCTGAAATTGGAGGAAGGGGAAGAATATTAGCAGTTGTACGGGATATTACCAGGAGAAAAGAGGCAGAAGAGTCACTTCGTATGATGAATGAACGTCTTTTACAGATCGATTCATCAACCCTGGATGCTATCTATGCATATGATAACCAGGGAAGGTTTACTCATGCTAACCGTGCTCTGTGTGAACTGCTTGGGTTGTCCAGGGATGAGATTATAGGGAAAACACATCGCGAACTTGGATTTTCCGAAGATATCTGTAATGAATGGGATAAGCTTCATACCGAAGTCTATGATTCGGATAGTACCATAACCCGGGAGACTGTGACCCCTATAAAAAATGGGCAGGACATGTATTTTGAGGTGATATTAAACCCCATCCATGATGAAACCGGGAAAATTGTTGGTATATCTGGTCTTACCCGCAATATTACCGACCGGAAGAAGGCCGAAGAGGCATTGTATGCATCAAATCAGAAACTTCGTCTTCTTACAAGTCTCACCCGTCATGATGTCACAAATAAACTTACTGCTATTCAATTATTTCATGAGGCCTGTTTAGAAGAGAATGATTTGGTAAAAAAGAACGAATTTATCACCTTTGCTTCACAGGCCACTCAGGAGGCAGAAGCAATCATCAGGTTTACCCGTGAGTATGAAGACTTTGGAAGTGTATCCAGCAGATGGCAGCAGGTAGAATCATTAATCCATCATGCATCATCAGAGATATTACATAACGGGATTGTAATCGAGACAAGAACCCTTACAAACATTCAGATCTATGCTGATCCCATTATTCAGAAGGTTTTTTCAACCCTCATAGAAAATGCAATCCGCCATGGAGCGGATATCACCCGGATAATCTTTACCTGCATGCCAAAAGGACAGGATATTATCATCGTCTGTGAGGATGACGGATGCGGTATACCGGTACATGAAAAAGAGAAGATTTTTGATCACGGGTTTGGGAAGAATACCGGTTTAGGGCTCTTTCTTGCGAGAGAGATACTTGCGATAACAGGCCTTACCATCCGGGAGACGGGAATGCCAGGGAAAGGAGCCCGATTTGAGATTCTGGTCCTCGAAGGAAAATGGCAAAGAATGTAATAATCCCATGTTTTATTAATTTACGAGATGTAAGATTCTTCTCTTCTTCCATCACTCAAGAAGATAAATAAAATTATCTATCCAATTAAGTCAATTTCCAGTATATATGGAACCGAAACTGATATCTGTTCTCACATGCAGGTCAAGAGGATATCATACTGTTATAGGACCTATCTAAATAGCTATGCTCACCGTCAATGAAGTCATAATAACATGGTATTATTACCTGAAAAACCAATCAGAAAATCATGAAATCTCCTGATAATGCTTCGGTGATTATTCCCATCTCCCTTGGTTTTGTGAATGCGTATATTGTAAAACAAGCCGGAGTTATTCTTATTGACACGGGAATTCCGGGGAGTGAACAAAAAATTCTGGATGCATTCAATGAACATGGATTAAAGCCACATGATATTTCTCTCATTATTATCACTCATGGGCATCAGGATCATGCCGGATCTGCTGCAGCCCTCCAAGAGATCTCCGGAGCACCGGTGGTTTGTCATACTGATGATGCAGGTTTCCTCGCGAAAGGGAAACAGAATACATTAAAACCTTGTTCAATGACGGGATTTTTTCTCCAATTCTTCTTCAACCGGAAAAAACTATCAGAGTATCCTCCGGTGCGTCCGGATATTCTCGTTGATGCTCTCTTTGATCTTGAGCCCTACGGTGTTTCCGGAAAGGTTATTTCAACACCTGGTCACACGAAAGGCTCTATTGTAGTAGCTCTGAATTCAGGGGAGAGGTTTACAGGGGATCTTATTTTTCCGAAGATTCCCTCAGGCAAACCCGGCTTCCCCTTCTGGGCTGAAGAGCCTGATCTGGTGCTGGATAGTATTCGAAAAATCTGTGATGATAATTGCTCGATGATATATCCTGGTCATGGAAGGCCCTTTCAGAAAGGGGAAATATTGGAGATGGTGATAGGTACAGGTTCGAGGAAGTGAAGCGAATGCATCAAACGAATAATCCACTTCTACAAAAAATTAGTAGATTTCAATTCTTGATGATCTTTCAGATTTGATGTCGTGAATTTATAAAACAGTTCTTTAAGGTACAGATATCACATAATTATTTCCTAACGCTTATGGTCAATCCCGCACCAAAATATAAAACATGAGGGTTCCTGATATCGGTCAATGCATTCTGGTCCGGAAAAGGCCTGCTGTTGTTCGCAATAAAATACAGTTGCCAGGTAACCGGGATGGAGTTAAAATACATTTACTTGATGTCGATTATCTGGATTCATATACCTATCCTGTAAGTGACAAGATAGTCTGGGAATGCGAGGTAGGAGCTGCCATATATGCTCTTCATGACTTTCCTGATATTATGCCTTCTCCTTCATTAACTCCCGACCGGCCATCACGATTCCATGCATTTGTTGACGCAATATCATGGTCATCACAGGGAATTTATGAACTTGAAGATGATGGAAAAAAGGTTCGGTATAATTGATACTAAATTTTCAAGAATGTGAATATTGTTTTAAGAAAGATCTAAATTATCTTGGCAAAAGAGAAAGCCTGGATGAATGAACCTGGGAAATCTGAATAAATAAACATGTCTCTAGAACAAGGATATTAATATTACAAAGCAGAGGATTTTCAAAAGGCTGCAGAGATTTTTCATTCTCATCTTGATGAAGATGAAAATAATGCGAAGGTCTGGAACCTGCTTGGCATCTGTCTTACGAAACTAGAACAACATGAGGATGCAATTACCTGTTTTGAAAATGCTTTAATCCTGGATCCCGATAATGATACATATATTCAGAATAAGCGAAAATGCAAACATAAAATCAGTAAAAAAGTATTAGATCGGGTAACATCAATACCCAAAAAGAAAAATGAAACCCCCCCGATTCATTATTCGCCTCCTGCAAATTGTCACATTCCAAAAAGTAAGATCCTTTATTTCTTTCTTGGATTATTTGCATTATATTTGATTTTAGGAGTCAATGGAAGTTATTCTATTGGTTCAGGATCAGAATTTTTAAGTTTTTTAAGTGAGGTCGGAATTATATTCTAGGAAAAATTATCCAATAATGATTTTTTGGGTGATCTGTTTTCCCCTCCGGTATCCAATGATTCTTGTGAACCCTATTATACATACCACATAATTCCTGAAATAATACCAAATGGAAGAACTGATATTGATTTTCTTGATATCACGAGAACTGAAACGAGAATCACTTTTAAAAATAAATCTGTCTTGTTATATCGGTACATTCCAGGAGTATGTAAAAAGTGTCAGGACAGTTTTGGAGAGAATGGTCTTTTTTTCCGAATAGATATGAACCAGAATACTCTGATGGAAGGAGATATTATTATTTTTCAAACGAATGCTCCGGATGTTGATGTATATTGGATAAATCCGGAGAGTACAATATCAGGTTTAACGGAGGTAAATGGTATGCCTATGCACACATTAAATAAAACCAGAATTTGTATTCAGGAAAATTTCATAAACTTCCACTATTCTGATGAATCCAATATTTTGTTGTTTTTATCTAGAGTTTTTGCCAATAATTCGGCCATCAATCTGGCATGTTCATGAGTCAATACTCTTACTCCCTCAACGACTTGTTTTCCATCACGTGGAACACCAGGCAACTCCATAAAATCAAGGGCCACATCATTAATACTCGCCTGAATGTTCACAGAATTACAGTATCGTGTAAGAATAATATTTGTTATTGGATCTTTTGTCATGATATCATCCGCAGTATTCTGTTTTAATCTTCGTTCCCTGCTTGTATTCTAAGAACTTAGTCGCTGCCAAAACAAATTTACCAGATTCCTTGATCTCAATCTTCCCTCTTTGTCTGTCTGGAACAGGCCCCGGAAGAATTAACCGTTCAAGTAAGTCAAGGTACTTTCTACCAAGGTCGGTAACATCATACCAGGTTGCCCTCCGGTCTGTCTCCTCATCCCCATCTTTCACATACCGGCGAACAAGACCACCTTCAACCAGATCTTTCAGAACCGGGGAGAGATCATTATTGCTATTATACTTGAACTCATTCCCAATCTCACCAAATCTCTTCTCGCCTGCTTCCAGGAGATAAAGAAATACTGCCCAGTGCTTATCATCCTTAAGAGCCATTACCGGAAGCCGGATCTCCATGGGAAACATAGTGCTATACTGATTTACCACTTGTTCATCCAATACCATCAAGCCACCTCGGTCAGATATATCTAACCAATATCTTAGCATACAAATGATCCGTTAATATATACTAACTTTGTTACGACCAAAACCCTCTTTTCTATAATGGACCAGTTATATTCAACAATGAATCAAAGACGGTTTGAAGAATTAGCCCTACTCAAACAGATAACCTGGGTTGAAATCTTTGGTTCATTTTTTGAAAGCCATAAAAAAGAACTGACAGATCTTCAGCACTATCTCCATAATATATTGGGCTATGATGCCAAAGTCTCTGAAAACCTTGATAATGCTCTTCCGCGCTCTAAATGTGATAAACCCATCCGGGATTACACTCTATCAGAACGTCTTATCGAAGACAGTCATATTCATATCCTGATCTTTCCTTTCCCAAAAGAGACCGACCCTCATCATCTCAATCAATCGGCAACCATGGAATACATCATGATACGGGAGAGAAAAAACCCTTATGTTATCGTTCTTGTTGAAAAAGGCCTTCAGTAAATGTTTGGGATAGTTTTGGAGGAGTCATGAAGGGATCATTAAAGGTTGATGTTGCTGAATTTGACTATGAAATTGTCGAATACAATACAATCGAAGATACCTATTCTGAACTTACCATGATTCTCTATCGGTTCATGAGAAAGATCTGGGGAAATCATTTTTATTAATTCAATCTTTACTCCATAGTCAAACAATATATCTTATTCAATAATAACGATAAATATCTCAATCAATGAGTTCCTGATGGAAGCTGTTGGTGTACCATGACCCTGAACCCAATAACCTTCGCAGAACATGTAAACCGCCAGTTTCTTCGATATCAACTCACTACATTCCCTCTCTCAGATCCTGATCTTGAAAATCAGGCACGGAACATGCTCGGTGCAAACGGCGAAGAGTCATAACTGGTTAAAGGCCCTTACATTTCTCTCTCCCGATCATTTGCTGAAGGCTCACTCCTCTCTAATCTTGTCAAAAAAACCTGCACCTGGCAGTAGCAGGAATTGCTGATCACCCCCGAATGTTAGCCCATCAGCAGGCAGCATTTGACGCAGTCACAGCCGGAAAACACTGCCTTATATCAACCGGGACCGGTTCAGGGAAAACTGAGTCATTTCTGTACCCCATATTACATCACTGTTTCAGACTGGGGGATGCACGAGCACCACCAGGGATTACCTGTATCATCATATATCCAATGAATGCTCTTGCCATCGACCAGTTGGATCGTTTTCGCCATCTCCTTGCCGGGACCGGAATCACGTTTGGTATGTATATCGGCTCAACTCCGGAAGATGAATCAAAACTTGCCGATTATACCCGGATGCAAAAGGGAGAAGGAAAATCAGACCTTGTCCGCTACAAAGAGCAGAATAAACATCATCCCCATATCACCATTTCTCCCTATAAAGAGAAATTAACAGAAAATTATCTGATGTCCTTGAGCGATTATCTCTGTTCGTGGATTCAATTAACTCTCCTCGCGAAGGACTTTATGATTCATTAAAATCCAACGAAGTTGTCAAGGTCATCTACGAGACACTCAGTAAACCGCTCCACTTATCAAAGACTCCAAAGATCCTATCTCCATCGGAGATCTTGTTGACAAATTCAACGATCAATTAAAAAGGACAATCGCTCTTGTTGAAGTATAATTATTTTTTATCCCATACGCATCCCACTCAAACCCGTACACAAATTATCATTATATCCCATTACCTCATACTCTACCATAAGGATAGTATGAAACCAAAAATGGAAGGCTATTGCGCAGAAATAATAGATTTTCTCCCTGATGCAACATTTGTCATCGATCAGGACGGGAAAGTAATCGCCTGGAACCGTGCCATGGAAGATGTCACCGGAGTTCCTGCCTCTGCTATTCTTGGGAAAGGTGACTATGCCTATGCCCTCCCCTTTTATGGCGAACGAAAACCGATGCTTGCAAATCTCATCCTCCTGCCGGATGAAGTGGTAGAAAAACGGTATAATCATATCATCCGTGAAGGTGATACCCTTGTTGTCGACATCTTTATCCCATCTTTCGGGAAGGATGGGACCTATTTCTGGGCAAAAGCCAGTCCTCTCTATGATCCAGGTGGCAATATCGTTGGTGCCATAGAAACAATCCGGGACATCACTGACCGGATGAAGGCCGAACAAGAAACAAAAAAGACCGTTCGGCGCCTGGAGGAGATTATAAATTTCCTCCCTGATGCGACGTTTGTCATTGACCTGGACGGGAAGGTCATTGCCTGGAATCGTGCCATGGAGGATGTCACCGGAGTCCCTGCCTCTGAAATGCTTGGGAAAGGT